>NZ_JAAVCB010000078.1:0-93754 GCF_014802555.1 Clavibacter sp.
CAGGCTGAAAGTAGCCATATCCCTCTCTATCTACATTGAGAAATCTATCGCAACAATGATAGATGCTACGGTAAATTTCATTTTGTTTGCCGAGCATTATAGCGCGTCTTGCTTCGTTGTGTGGAGTGATGTCAAGAATTTTCATTGTCATTACTTTTTCGTTCAAAAAGATCTATACCGAAAATAGCGATAAGCAAATCAACCTCTGCGTATTTCTTTGCCATTTAGTCTGTATAGGTAATTTTACGATTATACATCGCCTTTATCTTCTCTTTCTCCTCATCGGTCAGGCGGTCAGAGAGGGGTTGCTGCATCAGCCATGAAGCACCATCCGTAAAGGCATCAAACATAGTAACATCGTAATCATCACTATCTGTGTATGTACTGTAATCTATGACTGCTTCTTTTAGTTTATCTGCGTCCATGTTATTTCGTGTTTAGGGTGTAGCCGTTATCAGTCAAGGTTCTCACGATTCTTACACACGCCTCTATCGGGTCAGGTGCTTCGGAATAATATGCGGTCGCGTCTAACTCCAAATCATAATAACTTATACACCAACGATAACATTCTTCTTCGTTGGGATAAGCCTTTAACATCATATCAAAGTCTATCCCATCTTTTTTTATTTCCATAGGCAAAAGTGCGAGCAACGCAGATAGCGACCACGCAGGGGTTGCACACTTAGGTATTTTGCCTAAGCCTCTGACTTGCACGGATAGCGCATTGTCATAAAGCAGCATATCCGCCGTATTCGGGTCAACACCACACGCGAGTAGACGCTTGGATTGGTCGGGGTTAGTGGCTATTTGATGTTTCATTTGTCGTTGAGTTTGTCGGTTAGGGATTGGGAGTAGCGGAAGATACATCCTAAGTTCCCACAAAGTTGAAATAACCAGCAGTTATCAGTATTGCCTTTGTTGAAATGACATCCCTCACAACTGCCACTTAACTTAGCCTCGTACACCTTGCCCGCTAACACTATCGCATTGAGTTTTTCCATATTCTCGCAGTCTTATTGTGGGGTGTTAGAGCGATGCAAGCAGTTCCTCTTTGGTGGAAAATAACTGATGTTCGTAGAACCACGGCGCAGAACCACCATATCCGCGATATTTGATGCTACTCGTTATCTTTGCGCCATAGTAGTCAGTCGGTACAAGTCCTGTCGTAATCTGAATATCCCAGATATTAAAAGAATATGGCTTGTTGTCTTGCATTATCCAGACCTCTTCATTGAGGTTGAATTTTGTCTCTATTGTCATTTTCGCTGATATTAATGTTTGCGCGGATGAAATCCGCGCAAAAACAAAGATCCCCCGAAAGACGCCACCACGCATTCTAACGGAGGATTTAAAAATATCTTCTCAATGAACCTTAGAGGTGGTGGTTAAGATTCATAGTGCAAAGTTACGACATTTTGTTGTAAGTTCCAAATTTAAAAGGAAAAATCTTTGGGAATATGTTGCAGAGCATGATTGACCCCCGAAATTTCGCTTATTTTGATAAAAAGAAAAAATAAAAGAATGAACTTAATATATATATTATCTTTCAAATTAAAAAGAAAAATTATATGAGAATATATATATAAAGAAATATATTATAATAAATTATAATATACAAAGAAAGAAGCACTGCCAAAAAAACAAGCACCATCAGGACTGCAAACATCAGAACAGAATCAGAAACAATACAATGATTCTTGATGACTGTTTGCCATGTCCGATACTACATATATTGTGCCAATGCCTCAAAATCGCTCAGAAATGCCCCAAAAATCGACTCTGTTGTAAAAATGGATAAACTATATCATTAAGCATTAAAGAATCCTCAAATGGGTCTTAAAATCGCTTGAAGAAAAAGAAAGCCCTCTATCTTCTCAGACAAAGGGTTCACAACATCGATTAATCAACGAGAACTTATATCAATATACATGATTTGAGTACAAAGGTAGTGGTTTTATTTGAATTGAAAAAATAAAAAAAAATAAAAAAAATTCGAGATGAGGTAGGGGTCGGGGTTGTGTTCTGTATCGGGGGGGGGGTATCCAATCCCCTATATACGGCTGTATTGCACTATATCGTATATAAATCGAACGTTTTACACACAAAATAACATCGCGATATTAAAAAACTCAAAATTAGGCTTATTTAAGCGTATAAATTTGCTTGAGTATATAAATATATATCTTTATATAATTGCGCCCTCAAATGATACCTCAAAATAAGCGACAACGATAATATTTGTATTGTTTTTGTTGTAATGCAATATGTAAAACAATTTTTTCGGCAATTGCAAGCACTATTACTATATCATCACCACACCACACCACACCACACCACACCACCGCAATATATAGAGATGTTTATTAGTGGAGATGTTTATACACACAAAAAAAGAGCCTGCATTAATTGCAGACTCTAATGTTTTAAGATATATATCTAACTTATTACGCTAATGAAATTGCGGTTGCAATTGCTTTTTTTAATTCCGCTGATTCTGCTTTCACAAGTGCTGAATTAAGCAACGTAATTATATCGGTATTTTTCAACGTTTCTTCGGTTTGTTTTTTCGCCTTCTCCTCTTTAGTTTTTTGTGCCTTCTCCTTGCGCTCCTCCTTTGCTTTTTCGGGGTTGTAATCTATTGTATTGTTATTTTCATCGTAATATTTACCAGACTCTACAGTTATTTGTTTAACACCGTTATAATATCCGGTTACTGCTTCGCGGAGCGCTAATAATTGCGGTAATGCCTCGTATGTATACACACCTTTTGCAACTTTAATTTTTTTGCCTGCTTGAGGTTTACCTTCGGCATCTACAATTTTAACCTCCCATAATTGTATGTATCTTTTTAAACCAGCCGATATTGCAACTTTTGCGCTTGTATCATCATTGCAGTCTGCAAAGATAACATTTGCGAAGTCTGCTACATTGCTATTATTTCGCACTTCCCACAACGCGCGGATAATTGCGCGGGTTGATGTTGCTTCGCTTGCAATTACATTTACTACATTTTCGATTTTTTGATCTTTGCTTACTTCTGCATTTTTAACAATTGTAGTCATGATTTTAATTTTTTTGTTATGTGTTATATTTGATTTTCTGAGCGCAAAGTTAATACATGTTTTTTAATTTTGCAAATATTTTAGTATATTTTTTTCAAAAATTTTTCATTTTTATTATAATATATTAATTTTCAACTATTTATAGCAATAAATATCTCTTGCATAAGTATATCATCATTTATTGTAAATTTTTAATCGTTGCATTACATTGATTTTTAGATAGTTATAAATAAAATGAAATTATTTTTAAATTTTTTGTGTAAAATATTTGGGCATTTTGAAATCATGTATTAACTTTGCAATCGCAATCGGGACGGAAGCCCCGCCGAAATAGGGAAAATATCAAAGTTAACGCAGAGATACCTATAGAGGAGGAGCGGAACCCCGAAAAGCAAAAGCGTACAATGATAATAATGGAAGGTTAGCAATTAACCGAGGCGCTCGGAGATGCTTACAATATCATTAACCCGAAGGCAATACGGAGGGAGCGGGTATTGCGGAGTCCGAGGCAGCGAGTGGATCGACTCGCAAAATTGCATCTATTTCAGGTAATGAGTACACCACTTAAAAAGGATAGTACCTTTACTGGGCGAGTTACGCCCTTTCCTGAACTGAAATAGATTAACTCAGGCGCGGATAAACTGCGTTAACGGATTGAACTATGTAATAATAGAAGCCATATAGCAACTTTGGATTAATTGCGAGATAATAACTCGCTGTCAATTTTTGCCGTGATTGAACCCGATCGGCTCGGGGGAACTGGATTATTACAATATAGTGAGATAGCAGGAGCGAATTTGTAAACGTTTTAGGGCGTGAACTATATTTGCGTTAGCACTGCAACATAATTGAGTTTAGCAGGAGCGAGCCGGTTTGACCGATTCGCGTTAATACTGCAATTGGTTTTTATCCGCTTGCATACCGGTGAAAGTATGCACTTCGGGCGGTTTGTCGGTTAGCCGATAGACCGCTTTCTATTTGGCTCGATTGGATAAAGTGCGTTTAGACGTACCGAGGAGGAGGTGTAACTGTATAGATACACCTTTGTTCGATTCCCTCCCGAGTCACATTTATTCACCAATTAAATAACTGAACTATGAAAGCAAAAAAATTCGTTTTTGATCTCGACTCAAAAGTAGCTATCTATGTGCCCACAACAAATAATGCTGTGGAGGAGTGCGACAATTCTGAGATGGTAAAACGTGTGCTAACTACATTGTCAAAACTCTTCGGGGGGGCAACTGCAACCGATGCAGTTGGCGGATGGGTTAGCACAGAGCATGGATTAATAACAGAGCGAGTAACTATTGTGTACTCATTCTGTAAGTCGGAGGCGTTCGCGTCAAATATAGACGCTATCCTCGAACTATGCGAGACAATAAAAAGCGAGATGAATCAGGAAGCCGTAACTTTGGAGTATAACGGACAAGTGAAATTCATCTAAAAAAACTCGACCGAGCGAGTATAAACAGGCATTAGGCTCGGTGCGTTCCTCCTGCATCCTTTGAGGGTGTGGGGAGGAGGTTGTATTAACCAATTAACAGAATAACTATGAACTACGATTATGAAACTGCCTTAACCGAGGCAATGGAGCGCGTAATGAATAAAATCAATAGAAAACTTGACAATATGTCAAACTGGTTTATCCATGATTATTTATTCTTTCATTCTAACATTCCCTATGAGGAGGTTAGAGCGATGGAGTATCGTGCTTTCGGGTGTATCGGGTGGCATTAACACGTCTAAGCGTGTCTAAATAGGGTTTAGGCTTAGAGCGTCCCGAGGGTGTACCTCGGGGGTACCAATTAACTACAAAAATTCATATTATGAGTAAAGAAATTATCGAACTGATTGATAAGAAGTGTGTAATTGTAGCCGAGGGTGTAGTAGATGCCTTCTATATGCAAGTTATGCAGATGGGATTGCCGATTAATGCCGGAGCCGTTTTAGAGGATGGCGGGCGAGTGTTCTACCTGAATTAATCAGTTTATCGGGGTAATATAGGAACTTTGGAGGGTATCGTACACCCTACCCCGAGCAAATAACCAATTAAACGAAACTACAATGACTAAGAAAGAACTTGATGGGGTGGCTTACGCTATCCACACAACCAAAAAGAAAAAGGGCGCAAACAAGGGCTACAAATATACCTATACAAAGGTGTGGTCTGGAGCCATGACGCGCAAGGAGTATCTAATCAAGTTTGCCGAGATAGACCCGCGTGGATGTGGTCTATTCTTATGCAATATTGAGCATCGGGATTTTACCGAAGACCGATATTGGGATATTCCGGACTATCGGGATGAGGCTATCAGGGGGTATCGGGAGCGCATCAAGGCTATCCGTATGCAGTATGGATTGAGCAAGAGCGACGTGGCTCGCTTTATGAGGGTGGGGCAGGACTGACCTCCTCCCCATTCACCAATATTAACCAATTTAAAAAAGATTCAATATGAAAAAGTACATTGTAAGAATCCATACCGAGGAGATGAAAGGGCGCGTGGACGAGGTAAGCACAATTGACTGCACCGACCACGATAACGCCGAGTATGTGGTGGATGAATACCTCTCCATGCTATTCAAGCAGGAGGATGTAACGGACTACCACGACACCTATGATGACAAGTGGATAGTGGAGTACTTTCCCAAGATGCGCGAGACGATAACAATCGAGGAGGCGTAATCTATCGGGCGGCATGGAGTGGAATCCGTGCCGCTCACTATTTAACCATTTTGAGGAGGTCTGCCGATAAGGTCTGACCTCCTGCCATGCGCATATCGCGTATGATAACCAAAATTAATTTCTATTATGTTACCAAATGACCCTGAGAAGCTGAAGGTGGCTTCTCCCGTCCGGGATAGCAAGAGCATCCCCGACCGCCCCGAACCGAATCTGCCGAGCGACAGGTCGCTCATCACACTGCTCATTGTGGTGCAGGTGCTGATGGGCATGGCTTGCATCATCGGCGGTTTCATCATGGCAGCCAAATCTCGTGACGATGGAGCCGTGGTGTTCATCTGCGGTGTGTTAGCCAGTGTGTTCATGTTCACTCTGGCGGTCGTAACGGCGGCTTGCAAGAAGATTCTTGACAAATAGGAATCTATGGCTAACGGAGGGTGGGGCGAGAGTCCTACCCTCTTCTAAACCAATTAAATGTAACTTGATATGACTGAATTTAACGACTTCTGCAAAGAGCAGATAAAGAACGAGCTGCCCGAATGGGTGGGATGTGAGGTGTATATGTGCGACCTCGGTCAGGAACTGACGCAAAGGATGAACTGCGACGGCACATTCACTTACAGTCGCAAAGATGCTATGGACTACCTCCGCGAATGGTGGAATGACGCTTCCGACTATTGGGAGTATGAGAAGTTCAGCTTCGGCGAGCACTTCCACAATCCTTTTGACAATCCCGAAGCATACACCGTTTGCATGGTGATTGAGGGCGTGAGAAGCCTAATGAGCCAATGCACCGAGGTGGACGAGAATTGGAACGACCGAGTTGAGCTAACGCAAGAGATGTGCGATTCTATCTTAGAGCAGATTGAATCACTTGAAGTTAAGTGGTGACTGACGGAGGCTTACCCACGGGCGAGCCTCCAACCAATAACCAAAAAGAATAATTATGTTAGACGAAACAAAGATTGAAGAGATGCAGAGCCATCTCTCGCACTTGATTGACAAATTGAGTGCAATCTCCTCGAATGCCGAAATTATCAATCTTATTGCAGGCGATGTTTACAGAGAGACGAGGCAAGGTAAAGTGGTCGTAGGCAAATTAAAGGGTAATATAGACGAAGGTATAACCCAATCCTACGACATCATCAATCAGATGCGCAAAATGCTCACAGAATGACAACCGGAGGCTTACCCGTGGGTAAGCCTCCAACAATGTTTAACCAATTTTGGAATAATTATGACTGAATTAGAATTGTTCAGGGAGGCGTTTTATGAACTTCCCAATTGCGAGCAACTGAGCCTCTATTTCATGTATCAACGCGATATTGTGGAAGATGGCGAAGAATGGCACGACTTCGATGAAGATTTTTTTGAAGTCTATTTCTCGAACCCAATGGAAGCGGTACGTGCATGGCATTTCGGCGGTGATAATTCATGGAATGATGATTATATCAAATTCAACGCCTATGGCAATCTCGAAACTGCATGTGAATACGAAGTCTTAGATGAGGCACGCCAAGAACTTGACAACATCTTTGAACACCCTGAAATATGGAAACCGTATATCGGGGAACTTGACGACGATGAATCAGATGACGACGAAGATGAGAATTACTAAAAACCGAGGGTTGCAGTGAGAGTGCGACCCTCTTCCAATACTAAAAATTAAAACAATTATGAAGAGATTCACGCAAAAAGAGTTAAAGAGATTTGTAGCCCTTGGAGTGGCTACTGATGTGACTAACGCGAGCAGTCGCAATGACATTCCCGAACACTACACGCAAATAGGATGGTCGCAGGGTGTCTATGGATGCAACGGAATGTTGTTGCAAGGAGAATCGGGTCAATTGTACGCCGTATGCGGAAGAACGTCTGCAATCTACATATTCTGACCCTCTCAGGCGGTTGGCACTGACCGACCGCCTACTAACCTTAACCAATTAAATTAATCATTATGACATTTGACAAAGAAATCAACAACGACAATGTTATCAGAATCTCTGTGGATTATTCACGTGGAGACTACGGTGGCAAGCGCGGGATCTTCGTACGCTTTGACAATCTTGAACTCATCCACCGAGGCGACTATGTAATCGAACGCGGATACCCCTATGATGGGATGAATGTCTTTTGCGAAGCGTTGAAGAGAGCCAACACAAAGACCCTCAAAAGATGGTGCGATACTGTAAACAGCATCAAAGAAAAACTCTTTGAACTGTGGCAACTCGGCGACCGCGATGCGATTGTGAGCGAACTTTCAGTCCTCTGACTTAGGGCGGTTGCTTCGGTAACCGCCTACTACAACCAATTAAATTTCAAGTTATGAACCTAAGACGATTGAAAGAAAACGACTGCATAGTGAAACGCTATGCAAAGAAAGTCAAGACGTACTACAAGCATACTTGGGGCGAGTTCTTTTACTATGGCATGGCATACTTTGCCGATAAGGAATGTAAAGGGCGATGTGTGATTGACCCACACCACACAATCCGCAAGAGTCAGGCAAAAGTGCTTGAATGTGCTATCGTATGGTGTGAGGTTGTGCCGGGTGTGATAGAGCGGCATGAGACCTACTAACAAATGTGGCGGCGCCGGCTGCCACATACCAAACCAAATAAACCATTCAACTATGAAGAAAATCATTTTAGGCGTTATTCTCGCCTTTCTTTCAGCGATAAGTGCAATTGTATCATTCGCACTCTTTATCGCGCTAAATGAGCCTATAATGGCTATTGTAGCGGTACTCTTCGGATTCTTTGCATTGCTCTTCGCGTCGTATGCGATTGAGGATACAAAGTTAGCGGATAAATTAGGCAACTTATTTGCAGGGGAGGAGGTTAACAATGAGTGACGCATGTGTGCTTATCGGGGATAGTGTTATTTACTTTCCCGAACTTGAACCATACGATGACATTCTTATGCCGTATGAATCTTTGAGAGGTCTTGAATAATCAAGGCCTCTCCCCAATATACCAAACCAATAAATCGGAATCAACTATGAGTGAACTATTTTCAGCGGTGACTCCCGAGATGTATGAGGATGCACTGACTTATTCATCGTATATAATGGATAAGTCGGACATAACCGAAGATGAACTATGGATGCACCTCGGGCATGTTATAGAGCAGGCGCGACGTGAATACAGACGACGTTTTGTTGATTGGTTCGCACCGCGCCACGTTGAACAAGCGAAAAGAGAGTTGGCCGAGTCAATTGTAGCCGACCTCTCGGAGGTGGATTAAGTTTCACCTCTCCCTAATAACCAATTAACTATATTATGAAAGAGTATATGAATATGGACGAATTGAAGTCCGACATCCGCGAGATATTCGCTGAAAAGATTTCAGAAGTCGAGGATGACCCTTATTTCGTGTTCACAGTATGGTCTGACAATGATATTGTTGAAGAACATATTGAATGGCTCGCAAATGACCTTAACAAGTCAATGAAGAAATATCTTCACATGAGTGACACGCATATTGCAGGGAACTTTAAAAATATTCGCTACGACTACAAAGGTGACTTTGCTGATATGGTAAAGCGTCTTGATGAGGGTGCGCAAGATGAGCAGACCAACGCCGATCGAGATTTCTTACTGTCGTGGTTCTGGGATGCATTCGGAACGTTCGGAATCAGTTACAACTTCGCTACTGAATTGGACGAATCAATATATGTAGCCGAGCAAGAGGAAATGGCAATCGCCTAACAAAGTGGTGACAAAATGTCACCACTTGCTAATAACCAAAATTAAATCATTATGAAATATACCATTTACATTATTGACGATACTTATGCTGAGGATGCTCGCTACTATGAGGAACTTGACTATTTTAAAGAGCAAGAAGATTACTCTCGTGAGGTATTTCAAACCGAGGCTGAGGCAGATGCTTACGTCTCGGCTTTATATCGTGGTATGGATGAACGCTCACCTGCTGGATTTGCGGTGCTTCGCTCTTGGTATAAAGAGGATGAGCCATATATAAATGCTCTACTAACGGAGGAGTGAATATCTCACCCTCTACACATTAACTAATAAACAACATCAATATGACAATAGAGCAAATCATTGAGGGATTTAAACACAATCCCGAACAGACAAGGATGCTTATGTTCAAAGATGCCTTTGATGAAGCGTATAGATTAATTAATGGTGCAGATTTTGACCTCAAATCGTGTGAGTTTGATTTAAATGTCATCAATTACAGCCATTTTTGTGAGACCCTCGGATGGCCGGACTTCCAAGACGGAGGAGTTTTTGAACAAGTTATTGAAGAGGCTTGCATGGTCGTATGCCACATGATGGGATTTAAGGCATCATACGTCATAGGTAGAGCAGAATGATAAAAGCGGTCTTTTATTAGACCGCTCACTAAACCAAAACTTAAATATTATGAGAATTAAAGTAAACATCAACAATCCCAAAGAGGAAAGGGATATGGAATCCTTTCAACTGTGGATTGAAAAACATGCCGATGGCGTGAAAGACTTCTTCATGGCGGGCGCACCGCATCGTGAAGGACTTGTATTTCAGTTTATATTTCGGATGTGATTACGAGATACTGATGTGAAACGCAGGGCAAACTCCTCGCCCTGCCCCACTAACTAAAAAACTATCAATTATGCTATACACAATCACAAACGAACAAATATCTAACTTGATAGACCGCTACCTCGGATATGATGGTATGGTTTATAAGATAGAGGGAACACTGAACGACAACTACATTCTCAACGCTGAGGGTAAGAAGACTGTAATCATCAAGGAACTCTATTTGAATGATTGGGCTTCATGCAACGTGATAAGGCGTTACAACAAATGCCCTAAGAAGTATGAGAAAGTCATGGACTTGTTGCTTATGGGGCAAAATGAGAAAGCCGAGAAGTTGTTTTTCAGTTGACTAAGGCGAGGCATCTCTCCGCCTCGCACTAACCAATACCAACAACCATGAAAGAAGATGTAATCAAAAGAGCCTTAAGAGTGGCTATAAAATGCGCCCCTTGTCGGGACAATGAGTTCATATCATTACTCACTGACTTATGTGGCGGGATTGACGAGTATCGCGAATATATGGGGTACAAGTGAGGCTAACGCCTCGCACCAACCAAATCAATATAGTTATGAACCTAAAGGAACAAATCTTAATTTCGATTCAGACCCTTGAACTTGCAGGGATTCACTATCGCTCGGATTGCGAAAAGGTAAAATCTATTTTACTGCATCTCTATGGTAGAAGATTTTTAGCACCATTCTTAGGGCTGAAAGAAGATGCGGGATTGAATGAAGTGATGGCAAAGTTGCATGATTACATCTATTGGGAAGAATGGCGTGACTAAACAGAGGGCGTTTAATACGCCCTCTACTAAACCAAATCAATGAAGTTATGAGATACAGAATACAAATCAAAGAGCAAATCAAGCACTACATCATCCGTGCAAACGCGCTTGACGCTATCGGCGTATGGAACGATGAGGTTGAAGAAGCCTATTGGAAACTCAAAGAGGAGTTATTTGAATCCAACCGCCTTTGGGAATTGGAGAATCCACGTTTCTATTGGGCGCAAGAAATGAAAGATGACCTATTCAAGTTGCATCTCATCCTTGAAACCGTATGGCACAAGCAATTCGCCTAAGAGTGAGGGATGTCCGTCAGCCCTCCGCAATAACCAAAAACAAACTAAAACTTAATTATTATGCCAAATCATGTACAGAACCGTGTCGAAATCATCGGCACAGAAGAAATAGTAAACGAAGTACTTGAATTTATCAAGGGTGAAGAGGATGCGTTTGACTTCAACAACGTAATTTCGCGGCCTGATGAACTTGACATAACAAGTTCATCTGAGGGTAATGATGGGATGAAGTATCTTGTGGGTGTCAACGAAAGAGGAATAGGCTATCAAAACTCCGAACACTACAAGTATATGGAGAAAATGAAAGCCGAAAATCCCGAACGCTTCGAGAAGTGCATCTCACTCGGCAAGAATTATCTCAACAACATCGTGAATCATGGCTATATCACATGGTACGAATGGTCTATTGACAAATGGGGTACAAAGTGGAACGCCTATGAGGTTGAACAACACGAAAATGTCGTTGAGTTTCAGACCGCATGGAGTGCGCCTCACCCCGTAATAGAGGCGCTTGCTGAGAGATTCCCTGACGTGAAATTCATCCATAAATGGGCTGACGAGGCCACCGCATATAACTGTGGGGAACGCGGCTACGAGGATGGAAAGTTGTTTGAATATCTCCCCGATGAGGGTTCAAGAGAAGCCTATGACCTTGCGTTTGAGTTGCGTCCTTACCTGAAAGATGACTACGAACTTGTGGATGGCGAGTACCGCTACAAAGACGAGGACTAATGAACGGTGGTCGTTTAATAGCGACCACTGACTAAACCAAAAACGAATCAATATGGAGTTAAAAACAACATCTGAGATTATGAGCGAACTCGTAGACGTTTGCTCAAAGAAGTGGTCTGACAAGAACAAGTGCTACTTGTGCGAGTGTGATTCAAATTGGATTACCAATATGTTTCTTGACTACTCTAACAACTACATTAAACGTCAGACTTTTATTGACGAGGAAGTTCTGCCTCTTATAGCATGGCGGAACACGCATGAGCATTGGCAATATAGCAAAGGCGTAGAAAACTTGCTCAATCTGTATCAGTCTATTGGAGTGTGCAACCCGTATATGCTATCCCACGAGCGCATCGGAGAAATCTGTATCAAGATTCTCAAAGGCGAGTTCTGACCCACGGAGGTATCTCTCCACCTCCGGCAAACCAAAAACTTAAAGATATGAAAATAACAAGCGAAGAATCAATGATGTTAGGTAATATCATCAGTTGCGCAGGACAAGAGCATTACGATGGTAAGCGTAAAATATCCGAGATGATAGATGCGGAGATTAAGGAAACGTGGAAGTCAATGCGCTCCGTAATGGCAAAAGATGACTATGATGCAGAAAGTGAAGAATGGATGGTGACGAAACTGCAAAAGTGCGCCACTCTTAGAAAATGGAAAGACATCTTTGAAGAAGCGTATCTTTGAAGAAATGGAGGGTTAAATAACCCTCTTCTAAACCAATAAACTACACAACTATGACAGAACAACTGAAACAGATAATCGAAGAGATTGCAAACGACAACGATTGGAGCGTATCATTCGGAGAACAAGACGGTCAGGAGAATATCGAGTTTGAGGGATATACGCCCGCCGGACAAGACTTAATCGTCAATATCTGGGATAAGGAATTTGAATCCCTATCCGATGTTGAAGATGCGCTTTGGCACTATGCTGAGGACTTCGATGAATGCGAGGAAACTTATATATATCTTGATGAATCGGGTCATGGCAAGAATGGCGCACCTTATCACATGGGCGATGTGCTTGAAGATATGGTAAATGCAAAGCAGATGATATATGACCTATCGGATGCAATGAAAGACTAAGAGGGCATTGCCCTCTGCAAACCAACTATACATAATTATGGATAAGACAAAGATAAAAGAGAAATGCGCTCTGATAGAGCAAGCTCTGAATGACGGCAAGACACCGCAAGAGATAGCGGAGATATTCAATGCAAGCGGACATATCGAAGGACGCACGAGTTGCGATTATGAGTATGAAGAATATGTCGTAGACTTTGAGGAAGGCTTCGGCATTACATTCTGGCAACTTGATGGAGGGGATTGGCATTGGGAGAATGAAGATGAGATATGGCTTCACGAATCCGAAGAGTTTGCACATTGGAAATCCCTCTAAGGGTGGACGGCATAGCCGACCACTTGCAAATAACCAACTAAATACTACAACTATGAACATAGAACTAATGATGTTGCAGGTCTTGGACGACCCGACAGGGGTGAGACTCATCGTGGAAACTAAGTACCCCGACTTTCAAGAAATGAATCCCAATGGCAACGCATACTTTATGATTGACCACGGAGATTGCGGTATGTCAAACAACAAAGAATCCGAAGTCGTATATGACCATTGGAAAGTATCTGATTCAATCGGGCAGACAAAGAATTTCAACTCAAGTATAAAACTTATAGAGTTCCTTGATTCAATTGAGGAACTTATCACAAATGCGTGGGTAGAATCGTTCTAATAAGCGTAGGCTCACTTTTGAGTTGAGCCTACCGCAATCAATATTAATATTAACTTTAAAACTATTTAATTATGGCAACACTTTTGTATGTACTCGTAGTACTTGTGTTTGGAGCCAAGGCTCTAAATGAGATATGCGGTGGGGGGAAAAAGTAACTTCGGAAGGCTTACTCTCCGAGCCTTTCACGTTAATTTGTTATGTGTTAGCACAACGGAATCCGTGAGGACGATGGAGTGAGGGAGGTTAGGCAACTAACCTCCTGCTATTAACCAAATAATAAGATTATGGAAGTATATTATCACAAGACAGATGGTGGTGCTGAATATCTCAGCACTAATTATGTGGAATGCCCTAACGGACACCGCGAGGGTACTACTCCGTTTTTTGCCCGCATTGACAGCGGAGTAATTCAATTATTCCCAGCAACGGTTAGAGAACTCGGCTTCGAACGCATAGTAGTAGGTAACGTCATTATAAACTGCGAATGATTATGACACACGAAGAAATTGCAAAGCAAGCAAACGAGATTGCATACCGCATCTTAGAACAGACTAAATGTCTTAAAAACGACACGGATGCCGGATACGTCACAGCTGCACAATGGAAAGCACATTCAATAGCCGAAATGTGCGTTGAGTTGCAGAACTTATTATTGCCGATCCGGTACTATTAATGAGAGGGTATCTCTCCTACCCTCTGCTAACCAATAAATTGAAATGTTATGATAATAATAACAAGACTTTGTAATGCAATCCTCCGTGGAAAGTTTGCATTTGAGCGTTACCTCCAACCTCGAAAATATTTCGGTTGGATACTTCAAACAACCCCATTATTCTGCTCATACGGACAGATTGGATATGTGGTTAATTTCCCGTTCTCAACGATTAGCGAATATTCTCTTGAATACGATTGGGAGATGAATAAACTGCACATCGTTCACGGCGACACTCGCACGCTGATTGAACGCTAACTTGCAGGGCAACGCCCTGCGCTAATCAATACGAATGATTATGACACAGAAAGAACAAAAGCAGACCACGGAGTTTAAGGATAGATGCTTGTTTTCAAAGACACAACCAACGAAAATTATCCCATTGAAATCTATGTCAGCAGACATAATCCTTGCACATTCTGCTGTCCCTCTTGCGGAGATTGGAAAGCATGGCGCATAGACCCTGAAACGGGGTGGCGATATGACAATTGTCTATGCACGTTTGAAGAACTTATGTGGAATTATTAATGGAGGGCATACCCTCCGCTAACCTAAAACTAAAGATTATGGTACTATTAAAAGAAGATTTAAAAGACATCGGACACACAGCTTATTGTGGAGAGAACGACAACACGATTATCGTGTCTTACGGAAAATACCACGGTATTGAACATATCATCATCCGCAACTTGCTTTTACTGTTCGGTGATTATAAAATCGTAGGAGAGTGGGAACAAGAAAATGACGATTACTCATGCGATTGGCTCTTTGAAACCAATCTACCGTGGAGCGAGTATTACGAACTTTAAAACGGAGGCTCCCCACGAGCCTCTCTCTGACTAACTTAATACTTAGAATTATGGAAATCGGAAAACGCAAACAATGGATTAAATGCGACAACTCTAATGACTATGTGTATCTATGGCTCAAAAAGTACGCCACACCGCTCAAAAACGGCAAATGGATATTGTTTGACGCAATACCTTGCTTCGGCAATAGAAACGCTGAAATCGTACCTAATGATGTTGTAATGGCGTATGGACTTTGAGAGGAGTACTCCTCTCGCTAAACTAATATTTACGATTATGAAAGCAAAATACCACATCGTCACTTTCTCCTATGATTCGGGAGAAGATGACAAGCAAGATGCAACTACACTATCAGAAGCAATAAAGTATGCTAAAGAATGGATGGCGAATGAATATTACGATAGGGTCTATGTGTATCGTAATCATGCCATCGTAAGGGAATATCATAGACATGGCAAACGCATTGTCAATGTTGCTAAATGAGAGGCACAGCCTCTCCCTAACTTAATACTTTAGATTATGAAAAGATACATTGTAAACTTAATCCGCAAGAATGAATATGTGCGCACTTTTTTTGTATCTGCATCCAATATCAACGAAGCACGTCTTTATGCAGGATATGAGAAAGAAACGTTCTGTGAGATAAACGGATTCCGAAAGAACAGCGTGCGCGTAGAAGTGCATCGTGGATAATGAGAGGTTGCTTCGGCAACCTCTTGCTAACTAAATTTATGAGATATGGCAAGATTAGATTACGACCTTGATAACTTTAGCGGTCATAATTCGCGTGGCGAAAGATACGACATCTACGCTGACGGAGAATTAGTTTACTCTGATGTATCTGAGCATGAGGTTGACGCACTGACAAACGAAATGGCGCGTAAACCATGGCTCTATGAGAACGTTGAAGTTAAATTGAGAGGCTGACTAAGCCTCTCCTCAACACCAATTTTTTACAACTATGGAATATGTAATTATTGACAAAGACGGATGCCCGTTGAGATGGCAATCCGACTTCTCTGTTGTTGTCTACGGCTCTTATGAGGCGGCGATGGAGGATTATACTGAGGGCGACACACTAATACCTTATGACGAGTATGAGGGGGCTTTGTAAGACCCTCTATCATGCGCAATAGTGCGTATGATAACCAATTAAATTTTCTAAATTATGAGAAAGAAACTTTTGTTTCTGACTACGATGTTACTATTGTTCGCGACATCGTGTCACAAGGAAGAGTTTAGCGTAGAACGTGCGCGTGAACTCGCATCACTCCATGCAAGTCCCTCTGAATATACAGAGGATGAAATCAGAGAAATTGAAAATCAGGTAGATTTGAACTTCAAATTCACTGAAAGTATGATTAATGATGTGCTTTACGCAAGTGATTCATTTGAACGTAAACGCAACTTAATCAAATTTGCTACGTGGGGGAAAAATCATAGTAACGACGTTGAGATTATCAAAGACTTGGTAAGGATTTTAAGATGTAGTCAATACACTGATTCAGCCAAGTTTGAGTATCTTAGCAATAAGAATACTGAGATACTGATGTCTTTGGATATGGTAAAGAAAGAACTGTAAAAACTCTATCGGAGGGCGGCAGTGAGAGTACCGCCCTCTTCAAAACTTTTTTTAAAATTTTTCTGAATTTATTTTGTGGATTCGGAAATAATTATTAATTTTGTAGTGCAAAATCAACCCAATGCAGACGCGGTTTGAGAGGCACATCCTAAATCATATTGGCTATCCAGACGATTCTTGATTGAATCCGATTCTCAATAGCAAGTAAATGCACTACCGCGTCTGCAAAACTTTGGGTGGTGCGTTTACTTTTTTTATTGCCCTAAACGAGCGAAATGTGGACGGGGATAGGAAGTAAACAAACACGATTTGCTTGACTATGATTTATCTGTCACGTTACCCAAAGCGGTCTCAGTTCGGTCATAGCGACAACGCGGTAGAAGTGAAGACAAACCGCTAAGGCAGGGAAGCGGAGAAATCCGTTGGAGTAGCCGAGTCTTGGGCGCATATCCGTCAGAATACTCCAAGTTGACTAATTGATATGAAAGGGTCAATGTGTCGCGAACTCACCGACGGGCTACGGCAGTTGTGGTTCATGGCACTAATTTTCAAGGCGTGTTGCAGCGTCCTTAGGGAAATTAGTGTCTTAAATCTACCTCAAAACATTAGCAGTTGTGTTAGTTTCAAAGAAAGGAGTTATTTCATAACTCCCAAAGAAAGAAGCCTAAAACAAAAAAGTCAAACTTAAATTCAACCGATATGAAAATTTCAGAACTTCAAAATTACATCAACGAAGAATATCTTAGACCCTCGGACGATATAGAATCGTTGCTTATAAGACTTGTCTATGACAACAAAATCAAGTCGTTCATGCCGATTCTATCCGCCTACATTGCCAAAATGGAACGTGATAGAGAGTACACAGACTGTGAGTTGAAAGAATCATCGTCGTTGCTTCACTTGCGCAGAATAGGTGTCTCTATCAACGGTCAAGATAATCGGGAACTTCACATGATAAATAAACATAGCAGTCTATCTTGCGATAAAGAACTTGCCGAATCCGATTATGATTATGATGGAGCAGAAAAAAACTTTATGGACTTATACAATCTAAAATAAGACGGTACACCAACCGTCTGCAAAGATACAACCAACTTAATGTTTAACTTAAAATTTTTCAAGAAAAATGATTGGAAAGAAAGTAATTATCCGTGGAGATAGAAGCGGTGTATTTTTCGGCGAACTCGCTGAAAAGAACGGTCAAGAGGTAAAACTAAACAACTGTCGCAGATTGTGGCGTTGGAGTGGAGCGGCATCTCTATCGCAACTCGCGGTAGAAGGTGTAAAGAATCCAAGAGACTGTATGTTTACGGTCACTGTTCCCGAAATCGTCATTCTTGACGTGATTGAAATAATCCCTTGCACAGATAAGGCAGTTGAGGTTATAACAGGAGTAAGCGAATGGAAAATGCGATAAAGAAATTCCTGAGCATTGATATTTGCTCTGGCTATGGCTCTGGCTATGGCGATGGCTCTGGCTATGGCTCTGGCTCTGGCTCTGGCTCTGGCTATGGCTCTGGCTCTGGCTATGGCGATGGCTCTGGCTATGGCTCTGGCTCTGGCTCTGGCTATGGCTCTGGCTCTGGCTATGGCGATGGCTCTGGCTCTGGCTATGGCTCTGGCTATGGCTATGGCTCTGGCTCTGGCTCTGGCTCTGGCTCTGGCTATGGCGATGGCTCTGGCTCTGGCTCTGGCTCTGGCGTTAAAGAATGGAACGGACAGACAGTCTATGAGGTAGATGGCGTCAACACGCTCATTGATTCAATTCACGGCAATTATGCAAAAGGACGAATCCTCAATCGTGATTTCACAACCGAAGACTGCTTTATAGCCAAAGTTGACGACAGATACTTCGCTCACGGAGAAACATTGCATAAGGCATTTGAGGATGCCCGTAGTAAGGCATTTCAAAATCTATCCGAGGACGAACGTATAGAGAAGTTCAAGGAAACATACCCTGATAAGGATGTAAAGATTCCTGCGAAAGAACTCTATGAGTGGCATAATAAACTGACGGGTTCGTGTGAAATGGGTAGGCGTAATTTCGCTCAACAACATGGTATTGACATAGAAAAAGACAGTTTCACGATAAAGGAATTTGTCAATCTTACCAAGAACGATTATCGCGGTGATGTTATCGCTAAGATACTTGAATGATTAAGGAGGGCAACTCTCCTCGCCCTCTGCTAAGTTTAATTCATAAATCCACTACGTTATGAAAAAGTATGTAATTTACCAACGTGTCAGCACTTCCAAGCAAAGCGCAACAGGGTTGGGACTTGAAAGCCAACTTGATATATGTCAAAACTATATTGATAGCGTCAATGGTTCAACCGATAAGATATTTAAAGATGTTGCAAGTGGAAAATCCCGAATCCGCAAAGGTCTGTGGAATGCAATAGATTATTGCAAGGAAACAGGTGCAACTCTTGTTATCGCGAAACTTGACCGACTCGCCCGCGATGTTGAGTTTATATTCCAAATCAAGAATACAGGCATTGATATTTACTTCTGCGATATGCCATTGTGCAACACTATGGTATTGGGTATGTTCGCATCAGTCGCCCAATATGAAAGGGAACTTATCTCAACACGAACAAAGAATGCTTTGGCAGTTAAAAAAAAGAATGGGGTTGTGTTAGGTCGCCCCAAAGGATGCACTGCGTCACAAAACGCCATAGAATCATCCGTAAATGCCCGAAAAGACAAAGCGAAAGCAAATCAATACAATTTGTCATTCTTGCGATACTTGAATCTTTTTGAGGAAAAACATGGAAAAATCATGGATAGCAAATCTGTATCCGAATTTGTGCAAGACCTTAACGCAATGGGGTATCTGACTGCAAGGGGGATGCCGTTCACAGTGCCGAGAGCGTGGAATATGATATATAAATGCAGGAATTTATATTCGGCTTAAAATATATAGTTAAAAATTTTTATATCAAAAATATTTTTACTAAATTTGTAAAAAACAATTCGAAATATATGGCAAAAAAATACGAATACGATTACGAAAAGCGTAGGCCTAAAACTCCTGGTGGGCGATTCATGAAATATATGTCTGAAACTTTTGTAAAAGCACTTGACGCAAAAGGCGAAAATAAGCACAGTATGTATAGGAAATTGGCAGACATCGTAAGCGCACCCACATTCTATCGGATTATTGATGGTAAGAGTGGCGCAAACGTTGGCATTATTGCCGAGATAGCAGACCGGTTGGGTTTTGAATTGAGATTAGTTCCTAAAACAGATAATCAAATAAATATAGAAAATGAAGATAACGATAGATAGGAAGGTATTTGCGCAAGCATTGTCCGAAGTCTTACCATTTGCGCCAGCCAAAGCCCCTATAGAAATTCTAAAAAATGCCAAGATTACGACTAAAGGCAATCGAATGAAGTTAGAAGCCAATGATACCCATACTTCGATAACTAAGTATATCGACGTGATTGAGTGCGATGAGGAATCTTCCTTTCTTATCAATGTGGCTGACTTAAATGCGTTTGTTTCAAAAATCAAAGGTAATACAATTGAAATAATCGTATCTGAAAACACTTTGTCATTAAAGCACGAAAAGGGTAAGGCAGAATTTCAGACTGCACCGTCCGAAGAATATCCACCAATGAAAGAGATGGGAGATTCAACAAAGGTCGAAATTCCTGTGTATATGCTATTATCCGCGGTATCTAACGGTCGCGGGTTCGTAATGTCTGATAATCTTAGACCTCAAATGTGCGCTATATATGCTTATCTTGAACATGGGGATAAGTTCGGATATTGCGCCACCGATACGTATAAACTGATACACGGATGGTTTGATTTAGACGGCATTGAAGTTCCTGTGATTCATTGGCTGATAATGCCAACGGTGTTCAGAGCAATCATCAATGCTGGTAAGGGAATAGACGTGGTAGAAATTCAAATATCAGATACCAAAGTATCTTATCGTTTTGGCAATACTATTATCAGAACGATTCAGGCAACTGGCAATTTTCCTAATTTTAAACGAGTCATTCCGCAATCGTGGAAAATGGAATGTGTCGTGGAAAAGCAAGACTTGATAGACTCTTTAGGTCGCGTGTCCTTATTCTGCGATGCTTCCGAATGTGTAAAATTCGACATAAACCAAATGGATATGACGCTATCGGTAGACAATCTCGAATATATGAAAAAATCCATAGAAAACCTATCTCATGGGGGGTGTAATGGAAATATAGTGATTGGTGCAAATGTGAATCACGTTACAACTTCCGCAAGCGTTATCCCTGATGGAGAAATACTGATGCGCATGGATGATGCGAGCCGACCAATTCTTTTCGCGACAAAGGATAACGATAAATTACAAGTTATTGTAATGCCAATGCAATTAATCTCTTAATTGTCGAACCATGAAGATTTATATTTCACTACCAATCTCTAACAGAGATATAAACGATGCGCGTGAACACGCTGATCTTGTAAAATCGGCTCTTAGTCGCGCAGGGCATGATATTGTTAACCCATTTGAGATTTATTGTGGTAAGAACCCAAGTTATGCAGACTATCTTTGCGCAGACCTTAGAGCGTTGGCAGATTGTGATGCGATATTTCTGTGTAAGGAATGGCAATTCAGTCGTGGCTGCCGAATAGAACGCACATTCGCTGAAGAGTTCGGTTTACAAGTTATGTACGAAGAAAGCGGAGAAAAATGAAACGGACGATAAAATACCTTTCTGTCCCGCTTCATATTTGGACTCATTCTGATTTATCCTTAGATGAGAGGGCGGTGTTGATTGAGATAGACAGTTATTCCGATTCAAATGGGTGTGTGTGTGGCGTTCAAGCATTGGCAAGTTCATTAGGATTGCCATCAAAGACAATCAAAGCAACCTTGAAGTCATTGCAGTCAAAAGGCGCGTTGGAAGTGCGTATTGATGAAGACGGTGCCAAGCGCTTGTTTGTATATCTCTATAAAGAACGTTACGTTGAGAACCCCGACGCGGTTATTATCGGAGATAAACCGAGCGATGTTATAACACTTCCGTATGACGAAATAGCCGAGAAATGGGCTGAAATTTGCGTCTCTCTGCCTAAGATAACGAGGTGGTCGCCACAACGAAAAAACAAACTCAGAAGTGCCCTGAAACAAGCCGATTTGACCGTTGAGGACTTGTATAAGGTGTTCCGCATTATCGCTTGTACTCCGTTTTTATCAGGAGAATCAGATAAATTTAAGTGTTCATTTGAATGGTTGACTTCAAAAAGTTCTAATCTTGAAAAGGTATATACAGGCTTTTACAGTCGTTCTTATCAAGAAAAGCGGGATTATGAGTTAATTATGGGCGGAGGAAAAATTAGCCAGCAATCTAAACAAGAGGAGGATTATTACAGATAATCTATGGCGATAGTGAGAATTACTATCAATGATAATGGCGAGCATTGGCATAAACGGATATGGCTATTCGGTATTCCCCTATATCATAGACATGACTATACAAAAGGAGAATCGAATAGGACTATCGGATTCAATGCAATGCCATATAATCCGATTGATGTTGATGACGAATATGAAGAATGATATGACAGAAGAAGAGATAAAGAAACTGAGTGCAGAATATGCCGAAGCGGTCTGTCCTATCGAAGACTACGATGAGTTAGATGATCCTTTGAGAGAGACAGACATACAAATTTGTGAGTATGACGCAAAATCAGTGCTTACATGGCTCTCAGAACGGTTCTGCATCGTGGAGAAAAGCAAGGTGAAAGAAGTCTATGCTAATCATATTGACAATATAAAGAGTAGTTGTTTTGAGTATCTTGCCCCACAAGTTGAAAACTATATGCAAGCGTGTTATCGGTCTGCATTGCAGAAACTTTTCGGCAAATCGCTTTTTGAGGAGGAGAATAAATGAAAGAAATCATAAAAGAATACCTGACCGCTCTTAGAGAGGAAGAAGCATTGAAGCTAAAGAAAAAGGAATTGCTAAAACGGCTTCTCCACGCTAAAAATTCCGATGGCAAGGAATTAGCCGATATTGTTCTTGACAGTCGGTCTAAAGCCAGAAAGTTACTAATAGAAAGTATGCCAGACGATGTAAGCGATGATGAACTATGGATGGAATCTCATTCTATCTGCGAGGAGTTGTATTGTATGGAACGCCGCAATCACCCTGATTTAATCGCCCAAGACAATGCGATGTTTTTAGGTGTTGTTAGTCGTCCTGAAGGCAGAATCACAGATGGAAGTCATGAGGGTTGGTAATATATTAAATATATAAGAAATGAAACAAGAGAACTTCCTTAAAGCAGAACGTCTGCTTAGAATAAGAAATAAAATAGACACAGCCCTATATGAAACATATATGGCTGATGACAACCATCACGGCAGCAATATCAAGGAATCATTTAACAGCAAGCATCTCGCCGATGCTCGAGATCATCTGAAAAAAGCGTTTGATTGCATCGGTCGCGAACTTCAGGAACTTTAAACTGAGAATTATGAAAACCTTACTAACAATAGAAGAGTCCGCCAAACTCATTGAGTTGGGAGTTGACCCGAAGATGGCAAGTGAATGGGATATAGTAGATACTACAGACGAGAATGACCCCAATTCATTCTTGGACTATGAAGAGTATCCTATATTCAGCTTGACAAATCTCCTATCAATCCTGCCGAAAGAGATTAAAATTCATCGTGATGGTGATAATCTTTCAATGATATATCATTGCGGTCAATGGCGTGTAGGATATACCAACTGTGCTGAGTATTGCAACCATACCAAAGTTGCCTCCGAACTCATAGACGCGCTCAATAAGTTGGCTATTTGGTGCTTGGAAAACGGACATTTAAAGACTGAGAAGAAACAATGAAAGAAATATATCAACAGATACTGTCTCACGGAAACGGAGACTGCATGAAGGCGACATTATGCTCACTTCTTGAATTAGAATATGATTCAGTCTGCAATTTTGTGGAATACGAGGATTGGTGGCAGAGGATGGAGTCTGTACTTAACGCCAACGGCTATAAGTGGGGAAAGAGATTCTTCAATGAGTTGAAATATGATTTGTGGCACCCCACAGATTGCTTCCACCCATTTCTACAATTAGATGAAGGATACCGGCTCTCTGATATAATGCCCGAAGATACCATAGACGGATTATTGTTCGGCAGTGTTCTGTCGCCACATTATTTCAATCCTCAGAACTTGAATCAGGGGTTGCACATGGTGGTAATTGACGTAAACTGCAACATCGTATTTGACCCGAATCCCGAATATGCCAGGATAGACCATTACCCCCTTTCTCGTCTATTAGGTTTCAATGGAATCTTAGAGGCGTGGGGTGTGAAGAGAATATCAACCAATAAAGACAACTGATATGGCATATTTAGCAGTCGATTTAGACAAATCCGAATGGATTTATGAGAGCAAACCGACCCGCCAACAATACAAAGAAGTATAGCGTGGTGAGGCCGAATTAGATAGTATGATTGAGTTGCCTAAAGGCTCAATCGCCAAACTCATCGGCAGAGATCTGACATGGAGTGATGAACCCGTGAAATTATCTTAAAACAGATATAATAAATGAATAACAATCTAAGAATCTATGGCACTCTCCACATAGAAGCAGAATGTGAGCGGTGTGGCGATGTTTCAGAGGTCAAGCAATATTACGATTGCAATGATTGGTTGACCGGATATGACATAGACATTACCTTATCAGGCAATGAAATCAAAGAGACTTTAGAAATGGGCGGATGGAGGGAAATAAATGGTAAATTCCTCTGCCCCGATTGTGTAGCAGAACTAAAAGGAGAATAACAATGAAAACAAAACTTACCTACTGCCTTATGGCATTTGCCACCATTGCGCTACTTTGTAGTTTCAAATATTCAAACAGAGAGGGCAACGAAATACCCTCCGACGGACAGCAGATGGAGATACTACATTTCCACGGGCATTCGTATGTGTGCTATCGGTTCTATGCGAAAGGAAGTGCGTATAAAGGAGGTTGGGGCTGCGGTGGCGCATCTATCGTACATAATCCCGACTGCAAGTGCGGAAAAGGAGGTGGAAGATGAAGATTACCGCACACGCCTGTTTGGAGTCTATGATGGCTAAGGCTCTGAATGATTTAAAAGAGGCATATCAAAGGCTTATGCAGGCTAAAATAGGGATTCTTACCAATCGTGACAACGAATCATATAGAATCTATAGTGAAGCGCAGATTGAGGTTGACAATGCGAGTGAGCGATACTCAGAACTGCTTACAGCGCGAAAGATAATCAAAGAAATGGAAGCGAAAGGAGTTGAGATATGATAAGTAAAGAACAACAAGACCTTCTATGGGCTATTATCCCAAAGGATATAAAGGATAATATTAAGAAAATATACACCGCTCATACTAAGCGTCAGAATATAACTTCACAAGATACTTTGTTAGATAACCTATTTGGACGTGAAAACTTGGAGTCAGATACTGAACCTGAGGAGATGCTGATGGTGAGCAAGAAACAAGTATTAACTGAACTATGTCGTGCGGCCAATCTTCAAAATGATAAAGAAGAAGATTGGATTAGAGCGGGAGAAGAGATTGAGTTTACTCTAACTCAACTTTTCGGAGATAAGTGCCTGCCCGACAAAGAACTTGGACACGGACTTGAACAAACCGTACAAGAATCTGTCCAAGTCGAGTCTAAGCCTAAGTTTAAGGTTGGTCAGCCAGTAAGAGTGTTGGCTGAAAGAGCCTTTGGAAGAATTGAGAAGATTGAGACCTACGATGAGGAAGATAACACCTATCGTTTGGAATATCTTCCCGACTTTTGGTTTGAGCCGTCCGACCTTGAACCCTACACCGAAGAATCTCGCAATTTATCGCAATCATTGTCAAATTGCGACAAACCAAACGACAAACAACTGAAAGACAATATGGAAGAAAAAGAACTTGATTTATACGAACTTCTACAAGATTGTTCAGATGTAACAACAATCTATTCGGTCGTACATGATGCAGAAGTAGAGTTCAAACTTGCCAATAGGAATATTGAATTTATGGGTTTGAGTTTCTATTCTAATGGCTCAATGTACGATGTGGCAGGAAGATGTATGCTCTATCCCTCCCGCGCCCTCTACGAGAAATATCCGCTTGATGCTTATTCCGCTTGGCAGGAGTGGAAAGAGTCAAGAAAGCCGAAATACATACTACAAGCACAGTTAAGGCTTATTTCCATTGACGGGAAGACAATAGAGGATTATGAAAATGTCGAAGTGGAAACGTCAGAGATTGATTTAACAAAAGCCGAAGAAGCCGTCAGGGAGTCGTTGGAGAAGTTTCACTCAAAGGTTGCACAATCCAAATAAATATCTTATCTTTGCGATATGATAGGTTTAGAACAGTTCAAAGAAAACGCACAGAAGCATGGCATTTGTGAGATGCTTGACGATTGGAATAGGGCAAAATCCAAAAAACAATTAATGGATATTGCTTTAAATGTGCGTGGTATTGAATATCTATCTGAATCTATCGCTCAGGGTTGGGGTATATCTCCCGATGTTATCGCAAAGGATTTTCAGTCATTTAATAATGGCAAATACATCAAACAAAAAAACGGCTACACGTCCTCGATGTATTGCCTACCGCCCGAAGATGAAATTCATATATCCACAACCGTGGCTCTCATTATAGGATTTAATGGGGTCATAGTTGTGGATTCACCTATTTGTGAAATATATATCGTAAATAGTAATTGCTCATTTGCAGGAGAAGGATTGCCATACATATATGCTTATAATAGCAGAATGTCTTATCCCGACAAACTTGTTCACATAAGAAAAGACGTTAATTATGGCGCATAAGACTGATTATCGTTTTTACATACAAGAATATGGTTCAAGTGCTAAAAAAGACTTGGAGTTGTATTTTAATTGTGACTATATTCAATTTTCAGGGATTCAGGTGAGCGGAGATATTCAAAATATATATGAAGAAACATTCTGCGAAAAATCAGGGAGCAGGGTTTACATTCCTAAAAAACCTGACCTTGCCTCTAAATCCTATGAGTGCAAATTAAAGTTGTTATTCCGTGGTGAAAACCCTTTATCATTAGCCAATAGATTTTGGAATGAACTGTGCGGAACTAAAATAGAATATAGCGACACATTCAGAAATATTTATATGACACTGCTGATGACAAAACCTATGTCAATTGAAAATGAAAGGTTGTATAGCGATGATAAGTTTGTAATCGCGGAATATACGTTTAGCAATGTCGGCGGGCAGACTTATTCAAATTCTCAAATAAATAACTAAAATATATACAAGATGTCTTTAACTTCAAAAGATATAACACTACAATCTGCATTGCAAGATTTCGGAATAAGAGAACTTCCTAAAGAATGGAATCCCGAAAGCAACGTTGTGTTTTTAAATGGAATCGCACTCGTCCGCAAGGTAGGCGGGATTCAGGAATATTGTCGTTTTGTGAATAACGGATTCGGATTCCCTGCAATCACAAAGGACTATGGAACATGCGCTGCTATCGTTTCGATAGATGCAATATACCCGGTTGAGTATGTAGAAAAGAAATTTGTTCCGGATTTGCGCTCAAACAAAGCGATAATTACATTCCTTAGTAAAAACGGGCATAATGAAAATGTCATTTCCCAACTACTATCTAAGGATGACAAAACTCCTGAGCAAATCGAAAAAGACAAAGCGATAGTAAAGGATTATATCAATCAAGCGTCTATCGCTATTGCTAAGAAAGAGTATGCGGAGAGAGAACGATGTGCAAATATCCGAAAGTATGCCGAAAACGCCAAAGCCAAAAGAAATGGAAAAGAAAAAGAAAAAGACAACGCCTGAGCAAATTGCGGAACTAAAAACTAAAATAGTTAATTGCAAAGATGTTCGTCAGTCTGAAAAGTTGCTGAACCAACTACTCGGACTGTACAAAAGTAGTTTTGAGATGAACCGCCTCCTTGATATTCCTTTGTCGGATATTAGAGAAGAGATTGATTTCGGTGCAAATAAACTATATCGTACTATCAAAGGCTATGTCTGGGAATGTAAGGGTGGTATGACTATATTTGTTGAGCATCGGATGACTCGCGTCTGCGCTATGCTGAATACTATATTCGAGTTGAACGCAAAGGAAAATAAGACTGAGGAAGAACAGAAACTATATGATAGTTTTCAGACCGCAGTCGCCTATATTATGCAAGCGCCAATATTCTCATCTTTAAATGAGCAATCATTATTTCAGAACGCTACGGCTATTCTCAGCACATTCAACGAATATTGTACTGAGAACTACACCAATGCCGAAGCCCCTGACAGAACAGAAGAAGACTATAAGGAGGATGCAGAGATGGATATTATATCTAAAGGAATCGAAACTCTTGTAGAATCTCCGCTCCCTCCCGAAGATTAGAGACTCATCTTTCTATTTTATCTTACTTTTATCATATTATGGATAAAATAACCTCGCCCGTGATGGGTGGGGTTATTTGTTTATATAAGAATTTATTATATATTTGTATCATATTCAATCAAAAGTTCATGATAACAATAAAATCAGTTATTGATACTTTCTGCGAGAGCAGAAATGTCAACAAAGATTCCATCTTTGATGGAGGTTATAATCCTAACTTGTGGTACACGCGGTATATGATATGGCACTATCTCCATTACAACATGGGATTATCCGCATCTCGACTTGCTGATATATTCAAGCGTAACCGTCCGAGTATTTTTAGAGGAATTAGGATGATAAGACAAAAGATGAAAATTAATCATAAAGTTAGAGCCGAGTATAATGATATAGTCGAAAAAATAGAGTGCGAATAACATTACCCGCACTCTATCTATTATAAGGAAGAAAAGAATTAAACACCAACCCTCAGAGTTGCACTTCTGCCTTGAGTATTGATAACAGAGCCTAATCGTCTGTCAATACTGTCAAGCACTCCGCGTATACCCTTTAATTCGGCTACTACGGGGTTCTCTGAGTTATTGCCGTACTGCATCTGAATGGTTGCAATCAGAATATCAAGTTGCTCAGTGTGTCTGAATACCGCAAAGCGCATAGAATTGAGATATGCTTCGATAGCCGCCGCTTGTGGCTCTGTGATGTTCTGAATACCTTTCTGTAAGTCTGAAAGTAAAAGACTTCCCGAAGTTCCGATACCTGCATATTCAAATAACTTTTTCAAGTCCTCATTGGTAGCGTCAAACTCAGATTTCATACGCTCGCCTATGTCTTTAAACATATCAATATAATCATATTCGCTATCCATATTCTTGTCTATGGCGTCGTTGATTTCCTTGATATATTTATCCATTCGATTGCCGAGAACTGCGGACGCGGCTTGCTTCTTGACAAGATTCTCATAGAACTCATCCCACGACTCATTCAGTGCGTCAAGACCATCGCCTGTTTCTTTGTAAGCATCAAGCCAAGCATCAACAAAGTTATTTGCTTCGTCCCAAACGTCATTAGTTGAGCCGTATTTTTCGTGACGTTTTTCGTATAACTCTTCCTCGGCTTCGGCAAGTTCCTCTAATTTTTCCTCATAGTCCTTGATTTTGTCTTTATCGGATTTCTTTTTGGATTCTTCTAAGTTGAGAATGTCTTCATAGGCTTTTTTTTGTTTTTTAAGATTGTATTCAGCCCTATCAAACTCAGTATTATATTTTGAAAAGTTATATGCCGATTCAAGGGATTTTTCTAATTTTTGATAAGCCTTATCGAGTTCTTCCACCGATTCTATTAAGGATTTAATTTGGCGCTCTTTTTTCTTGTCGCCTATCTCAAAAATTGACGCAATCAAATTTATAGTTCCTGCAATACCCTGCAACGTGCCGTTGACAATATCGGCAGGGTTTTGGGACATAAATCCTGTGATAACTTTTATGCCGCCCTCTGCTATATCGTTTACCGAACTGAAAATATCCTTGAAACTTTCAAAATTATCTTTTGCGGCATCAGAAAGCACACCCATACGATCAAGACCATTCATTATGCTATCAAGATGCGCAACTGATTCTTCCAAATCGCTCTTAATCTGATAAAACGCATTCTTTATCATCGCTGCTTTTGCAGACCCTTTTGATAATGAATCTCCGGTTTGTTCGCCTTGTTGATTAGTATTCGCAAGTTCGGCATTAAGAGATGCAACTTCTCCTTCCATATCCTTGATTTTGCTATACATAGATTGTTGTTCTGCGCTGTTCTGTTTAGCAATCTCCATTAACTTCTTTTTCTTTTCTTCAAGAAGTTCGATTTCCTTTCTAAGCGCGTCAATCTTTGCTTGTTCCTCTGGGGTTACGCCATCCTTTTCAAGTTCAGCAATTTGTTCATTGAGATTATCAATTTGCGATTGAACTTGATCTGCCTTATACAAGGCAGACTTTCCTCGCAGTTGATTTAATTCTGCTTCTTTTTTTGCTATTTCATCGCTAAGTTCACCAGACTTCTTTATCGCATCTTGAAATTCTTTTTCAAGTTTCTTGCGCTCTTTTGAAAACTTAATCAAATCTTTAAAAGCCTTGCCTAATGTTTTGAAAGGATTGCGAGTTGCAATATTGTTGTCTATATCCTTGATTGCCTTATTGATTTCTTTTAGTTCTTTTGGAGACAATTCCTTAAAAGAAGTCTTGATTCTTTCAAGTTCGTTACGCATTGTTGTCAACGTCTTTTCAGACATTACATCCAAATCTTGAAACATCATCTGATATACTGCGCCATTCTTGAAGTCTTTCCACATTTGTTCCGAGAGTTTTTTGTTTTTCTCTTCGGTCAACTGACGTATCGCATCTTGACGTTGCGCTTCTGTAAATTCATACATTTGTCGCACATCGTCCATCTTTTTAAGATATTCAAGTTCAATCCGCGCACGTTCTCCTACGGTTTTCACAAAGTATTTATGATACTCCTTGACCCGTTCCTTGCGTTCTTTATATTCAAGTTCCTCAATCTTTTTAAGACGGTCTTTGTATTCTTTGACATCATTCTCTGAGGCTTTTTCTCCTCCGGCGTCTTGAAATTGTTTCGTAATCTTAGCCCGTAAATCGTTCAAGTCAAGTGGCTCACCACCGAGCATAAATGTCAAGTCAACGCTAAGACCCAACTTTTTAAGTTCTTTGCTAAGTTCGTAGGACGCGAACATATCATCAAGTTTTTGTTTGAGCTTTTTCTCGGCATCCTCACTTGCCTTAACCTCAATCTCTACTTCGGTCACACCTATTTTGCGAGTAAGTTCGCTTTGAAATTTCTTGCGTTCCTCCGTTGTAGAGTTAACCATCTTTTTGAGGATTTTAAGGGCTTCAACTAATTCTTCGGCATCATACTTGCCATTCTTATAGAATTGTTTGATGTCGTATCCTAACTCTTTAAAAGCAGGACCGTAAAGTTCCTCTATTTTAGCATTTGATGTATCAACGTCAAATGACTTGCGGTATTTGTCATAGGCTGTGGAAACATCCTCTATGGCTTTCTTCAAGTCTTGCCACTTTTTGAGCTCTTTATCTGAACCTTTGGATGATTTCTTTTTGGATTTATCATAATCTCCCAACGCCTTTGCTAACGAAGTATAATACTGTTGCATCTGCTTATACTCCGCCTCAGTGGTTTTACCATCTCCGACTTGCTTTTCAGCCTGAGCCTGTGCTTCTGCGGCAGTAAGACCTAATCCTATCAACTCAGTTCGCGTCTGAGCGATTCTCTTAATGTTTTCTTCCGCTTCTTTGGATAGATTTTTTGCGGCTTTTCGTGCATCGTCATAAGAGACGATAGCGTCAAGTTTGAACTTATTTAATAATTTTTGAGAAATGCCATATTTCCCATTCACCAAGTTCAATGTTTTTTTGACATCCTCTTGAATAGGCGTGAGTTTCGTCTGTTCAATCTCGTTGCGGAGTCTAATAAATAGTTTCTTGAGTGCTGTTTCACTTTTTGGCAATTTTTTTATGATTTTGTCAAGCGTATCTATCAGATAGTTCTGAATAGTATCAGATGTAAACTTTAATGTATCATTATCTGTCAAAAAAGCATTGTTTAATTCCTCGGCGGATACCTTAAAGTTTTCGTTTTTATCAACAGCGGCATCTACTGCATCATTGTATTCTTGAATACGTTGTTGACTTAATTCGTCAAAGACGTAGTTTGTGATATGTCCTTGTTCGTCAAGGTTGAATGACCGTCCCTCACCTAAATTGACATCTTTAAGATTATTAACAGTGTTAATGTACCCATTTATCGCATCTCTTAGATTGTTAAACTCAACGACTTGCGGGTTAGTATCAATAGGGTCTTTAAATAGACTTTCCAAATCACCTTTTTTTTCAGTTATTTTATCAACAACTCTTTCAACACCTTCATCGTCAAACCAATCTAAACCAAACATCGCATGAAAAAGTCCAGTTTTGGTACTAAACGCCGCTTTAAAAGCAGACTCTAATCCCCATGTAACTTTTGAGGATATTTTCTTTTGGTCTGAATCGCTCAGATTGAATAATTCAATAAATCTTTGCTTAAATACCGTAGAAGCATCTTTCATTGCGATGTTCCCACTCTTCACTTCTTCGACAACCTCGGTCATCATTCTTGTAACGATTCCTTGAAGTTGCTTTTCGGTCATGTCAGCATATTGCGGAATTTGGTTTAATCCATCAATGATACTTGATGCAAAAGCCTTAGCATCGTTAGACACGGCTGTCGTCAATTCCTTGCTAAATTCATTGTCAATCTCGGCTTTTATATTAGCCTTGGTCTTAGCCTCTGAATACTCTCTTATAGCATCTGTGGCTTCAACATATCCATCTTTCATCTGCCGGATATTATCTATCTCCAACATTTCAGCAGGGAGTATATCCCCATAAACACGATGAAGTTCCTCTAACGCTTTCTTGCGTTCCTCGTAAGGTTTGGTCGTATCTTTGACGGCATCAGCAAGTTCCCGATATTGAGTGATTAGTTCATACATATTACCAATACCCTCACTTCGTACCCTGTTCATCGCCTCGGTGAGTTGGTCTTGTGTGAATATGTATTGATATACTGCCATAGTTACAGCAACTATCAATGCGAGCAATGCGCCCCACACATTTGCCGTTTGAGCCGCATTTAGCGTTTTCTGCGCACTTGCCGCATCCAATAATGCGACTCTCATCATAAAGATACCGTTTTTAACACTTGATATAAGCGCAGGTAGCCCCCTCATGAAGAACATAGCTGCTCCGAAAGCACCCATAGCTGCAACTGTCGCGACGATAGCAGGTTTAAACGCTCTCCAATTACTAATCAGGCTACGAATAGTTGATAATGCGGACTTTAAAATACCCTCGTTTGACTGACCGATTTCATTGAGCATAAGGTCGTATGCGTCCTGAATACGCTGCATTTGACCCCACAAAGAATCGGATTGTTTCTTCTGCATATCGTAGAACATACCACCGGCGGACGTGACTCGTTTGAGGACTTCTTCAACATCCTCAAATGAAATCATCTTCTTTTTAACGCGGTCTTGAACTTCTCCGACGGAAACCATTTTGCCCTCTAATTCGGTGTAGTATTTAGACAATTCACCTAATACATTGAAACCCATATTGGTGAACTGGCGCACCATAGTATTGTGCGTGACAACACCATCCCCCAACTGAAAGCGTCTGTTGCCGTCTATAACAAAGCCATAATAGTCATCCACCGCGTCTTTTTTAACGGCAATATCAAAGTATTCAAAACGTCCGTTAGAACGCTTCACACCCTTGTATGCGTCGGGGGTTTTGAGATAGTCAAGCACATACACATCCTCAATAACATCCTTTTCAGTATTGTAGAGCGTAAGGATATGCTTCTCATTACAACGGAATAAGCCATCCGTATAGATGACCTTATACATCTGCTCTTTGCCACGGATAACTTGCTTGATAATACGCGGAGTGTCATCATCCCCCATTATGCGCTCACCACGCTCAATATCCTCTACACTCTTTACAGAGCCGTCATACATCTTAACAGGCGTACCGAAACCTAAGCAGCCCTCCAAGAAGTTTCGTGCTTTAAGATGCCCCATAACAAGCACCAATCGGTCTATCTCCACACCAAGACCTGCGGAAATATCAGCGAACATCTTCATTGTCGGCACAAGTTTCTTTGTTTCAAAACCGAAAGCCGCAATCTGTTTGGTCGCTTTCTCCAACTGCATGATGTTGAACGGAGATTCCAACGCCATGTTCTGAACCTGCGTGAATATCTTATTCGCTTCATCGCGGTCTTGGATGATAGCACCCAACGCGACACGTTGCAACTCAAACTGAGCGCGGACTTCAACCATCTTTTTTATGAAGCCACTGATTGCACCAACTGAAAATGCAGCGGCAATTCTGCCCTGCAACTGACCGAGAACATTAGAAGTCTTTGCAGATTGACTTTGGAGCTCACCCATCTTCTTTTTAATCTCGTCAATGTGCGTCTTGGTCTGTTTGAGTTGGGTGTTCATATTCGTCCAATCCTGACTCTTAGGATTAGTAGAATCCATCACTTCTTTCAACTGCTTGTATGCGTCTTTCAGTTGTTTTAATGATGTTGCGTTCTTAGCCGCATTTATAGCATCCTGCGGTGAAACCATAGGTTTTGTGAGTTTCATCGCATTATTGACCTCATCCTGCGCTTGTTTGAGCGTATTTAAAGTGCGGGTGAGCTGTTGCAGTGTCTTGTCATAATTCTTATCGTTAGAATCAAGAGATTTGATTGCATTTTCAAGTTGTTTGATTGCACGTTCTCTATTCTCATAAGAATTGTCAATGTTACCTTTATTCAACTGCCTTGAATACCACATCGCGCCTTGCGCGGAGTTGAGATATTTATTCAGCGATTCCGCTTGCATTCTTGCACGCTCATCGGCTTGCTTTTTCGCTTCTGCGGTCTTCTGAGCCTCGGCTTGTACGAAGGCGGAGAGGTCGGCTTGATAGGCAGATTGAGTTAATTGCGTACGATACTGATTAACTTCGGCAATATCCATCTTCTCAATCTCCTTGCGACGCGCCATTATATTTTGCCACTCAGACTGCAATGCCTGAAATGATGTAGAATTGACATTGCCACCCGATGCTTGATATTTATTCATCGCGTCATTAACATCTTGCAGACGCTTGGTGAGTTTAGCGTATTCAGATGCAAGAGATTTAGCGGTGTTGCCCTTTTCAAGTTCAGCATTGAATGACGCTTGTGCAGAACGTGCTATTTCTAAATCTTTCGTGAGGTTATCATACCTCTCTTGTAGTTTTGCAATACTCTTCTGATACGTTTCTCCTGATGCGTTTTCTTCTGCATCTCTTTTTCTTTGAATAAGCCTATTATACTCTAAAAGTTGATTATCCAAGGCTTCAAAAGATGCACGGGTAGCATCCATCTGCTGACGAATCCCGCTTAAATCAGTAGATGGCGCTGTCTTGAACTTCTCGTAAAGTTCATTGTATTTTTCTTTGAGCCTATCAAATTCAAGCGTTGCATCACGCCAGTTAAATGTAGGATTTGTTTGTTTGAATTGGTCTATGGCTCTCTGCGCTTCATCAATCTTTGTCTTTGAACGCTCCCACGCTTGATTCTCATGGTCTATCTGCGCTCTGACATTGGATATGGCTTTCTCTATGTCCGCAGTCTTTCGCGCCATCTTATCCTTTTCCTCATTAACTTTGCTGACAGACTTGTAGTAGTCATCCCACGCTTTGATTGCTTGGAGTTGAGTTTGCGCGAGGGGACTCTCAGTCGCAATTTCTCTCAATCCATTCTTTAAGCCTTTTATTATGTCTTGAACATCTTGAAACGTCTTGTTGGTAGATGTAGCCCACTCTTTAATCCCAGCCGTGTCAATAGGAATGGAAGCAATATCTTGTATTGATTGCGATACTTTGGAAGAATCGGACTGCACTTTGTTGGTGAAGTCTGACATCTGCTGCGTGGCGGAATCAGTATTGAACTTGACATCAGTTGTTGCCCCCCCAAGATTCTTTATCGCTTCTTTTGCTTGCCCTATCTTATCAATGAATGCTTGCAATCCATTGGTTGCGACTTCGCCCCAATGTTTATTAACCGCATTAGCCGATTTCTCGGATGTTTTTGCGAGATTGCGAATCATTTGGTCTGCAACCGTAATCTTTGCTAATAAAGGATCAGGTATCTTCAATATCGCGCCTACTGCGCTATCTGTTATGCTCATTTCAGTTCGATATAATCAGTGAATACTATGTTTGTGTGAGGATTCTTCGATACAATATCTTGCCGGATAGCCTTACATCCCCATTTGAAAAATAAAAATTTGTGCGGGATTTTATGTACAATCTGGACTAATGTGTCAGTTGACTGAATATTCAAGTTTACACTATCATTGTGTATTATTCCCTCTATATCCGTCCACGGGTCACACCAATCAAATGCAAGCGTATTTACAGGGTTGCCCTCAATATAGACAATTGAATCTTTTACAATTGTTTTAATCTCCACTTTCGTTTCAGTTGAAGTATTAGACACAGACTGCGCCCGTTTCAGGCTTATCTTCAAATCGTTTGCGGTAGATACGACATCATTGTAATTCTTTTTCAACTCATCGTAAGATAACGTGAGTTTCTGAACCGAAGCCGCATTCTTGCCACTCTCGCTCTTATAGTAATCCACGTCCGCCAATAAAGCGGTCTGATTCGACTTATAGCGTTCTTTATCCGCACGTTCTTTATGCAGTGAATAGAATAACCCTATCACCGATAAAAATAATACTATAATGGCATAAAATAATACCTTATTCATAAAATAACACCTTATTTATATCGTAATCACATCAAATGCTTTCTCAAATGCGTCAATATCATTTGTGGCTACTACTTGCGCATTAGCCAACATCTGATTGCGCTTGTATTCTTTATATTGTTCCTCTGATAAATAATAGACTTTTGTAGCATCCCTTATCATTAATTGAATCATTATGTAACTATAATTCCAATAGTAATCTTCAACCGTAAGAAAAGGGTATGATTTCAAAAAGTCCATCATCTCTCCTATTTGAGTTGTTGCCGCGTCGATGACTGTACGACCATCTTCTTCCTTGTCTTCAGGGATTGTTCCCGCAACGTCGTGAACGTACTCGCGGCATAAAAGAAAAAATTTAGGTCAATCCTATTCATTATCTGCACCAAAACTTCCATCCATGTATTGCGGTCACTACACCATTCAATACTTTCATACAACGCATAGTATTCTTCTGAATACTCCCGCTTTGCATAATCCTTGAATATTTTATTCTTATCGTTTAGAATCGCGTAACACAGACACCGTATCACCGCAGGAATACTTTGAGCGAATTGTCTGTATAAATCAAGCGTATTTCCCTCTTGCGCTTTTTGAATCTTGCAGGATTCTTCCGCTATCAGATTCTGAACACCAAGTTTCAGAGATGTAATCTGATACGTCACACCATCTATCTCAATAGGCACGGGCGTATTATTTAGTACTTGCGCTAACAGTTCTTGTGCTTGTAATTCTGTAAATTCTTTATCCTTAACTTCCATATATCTTAAATTAAAATAGGGGCGATGAGTATCAATCCCACCACCCCCATTTATCAATCATTGTTCAACGTATTCACATCAAGCCGAAACTTTTGTAAGAATTGCATTTGTGAGTGTCGCAATCGGACCTTCTTTTGCATTAGCACCAGCCCCGATTTTGGAAGAGGACGCGGTGCCGGACAAAGTGCCATACGCGATATTAGTCGAAAGCGATTCAAATACAAGTTTCGGAGCGATAAGTACTTTGGGGAGATACAGGAACTTAGAGTTCTCAGTGAATGCCACCTGAATAGAGATATATCGAGCCGCATAAGACTTAGGTGCAACGAAATTCGTGCCGTCCTTTTCCCAACCCATCACCTTTTCGAGATATTCATCGTCAATAGAGGCGTTGTTCAACTCTACAGTATATTTGCCTGCGGTAGTCACAGAGTAAATAGGTTCGTCGGAAGTCTCGCAGTCAATATCGGAAGTTTCAGGGTCTTCCTGAGTGATTGTAAGCGAGTCTGCAATTACAGAACCAAGTTCAATTACATCTGCCGATGTAGGTGCTTCGAGTTCTCCATCCTCATTCTCAATCCACGGAGCGATGAGAATTTCTTTCGGCTTTGTAAAAATAGTTTTCTTTGCCATAATTAATTAAAAATTAAACGTTTATTTTATTATTAGTTGTATAGCCTTAATTATAAAGTGCATATTATATGTCGTATCGTAACCATCATCTTGATATAAGAAGTTTCGGGCTACGGTGTAGTTTTCAGAGTCAAACGCATTGTTTTCAAGTGCTTCATTCAGAGCCTTTTCTAAGCGTGATAATGCAGGAACATTTTTCAAACCATTTGTAGGCTGTGCATACAGATAAAGATTAATCAACCCTTTCCCGTATGAATCAAAATCGGAAACACTACCGCAATCAATTACAACCATACTTTCATCCTCTGCCTTCAAAGTAGAAGGGAGTGTACCCGCATAACATCTCTTACAAATATGCTTGCGAATAACACTGTCAAAGTGGGTCTCAATAGATGATATGTTGATATTATTGTTCATGTCCTATCAGGTATATTTAAGCCATGCCACCGAAGTGTCGCACCTTGTTTTTTATATTTTGACTGCAAATCTTCCATATCTTGTGCAATCAGTGATAATATCTTATATGGTTTCGTATATCCTTCTCCTTTTTCAAGTGAACTTGTATAAAAAGCAGCGTTAAATACAATAAGACAAAATCCTTTTTGGGGTATCTCTCCCCACGCCCCCGATTTTATTTCATTCCTTAGTAACTTCGCCCAATCAGTACCTGTCCCGTCAGGAATATCCCCCCAACCTTTATGTCGCCCTTGTCTTTCAGCCGAATCAAGAGTTTCAATATAGATGGATTGTCGTTCTTTGCTTTTAGTAGGGTCAGCAATGAGAGAATAGACAATACCGCCATTATAGAATATCAATGCACCGTAAGAGTCGTGTTGCGCACCCGTTCTATCCTCAGTGTCTTTGTGAGTCTGAGCATATTGAATCATGCGCATCGCTTCTTTTTTTAAATACTCTCGCGTTCTATTGATATACAAATCTTGCAGTTTGCTCATCTTAATTCTCTGTTACAACTTTTATATCACAACTTGCCTGCCCTAATTGAGAAGGACGTACATTCTCGACCTCTCCGACAATCTCATATCCATAGAAAATTCCTCTGAATCTCATTCCTCTGCGGACTGTAATATCTTTATAGTAATCCACAGTGCCTGTTGCGTCAGGATTAAGTTCTAACGGCCAATAAATACTATAATCCATCCCCAACGCCATCCCATTGTGAAGTTTGCTTGAATGCTGAATATCACATACGGTTTTAAATACGATAACTTCTTGTGGAATACGCTTGTCAAGCGGTGCATCGTTATCTATTTCGTATGTAAAAAACTCTCCGAGGTATGGATATTTTTCTATATGTCGGGTTTCTCTTAAAGGCATACAATCAGAAATCGTTTATATCGTACATATCTATACCCCCCTCTAAATCTTCGGGGAACGGGTCTTCACCCCACTTTTTATACAACCCTATCATATAAGTATAGAGTTGTTTCTTGTCGGCAATATATTGGCCTCCGTCCGTTTCAGTAGCATCACCATGCGACCATGTTTTAGAAGAACCTTGCGATGGAGTTGTATAAATAAGTCGCAGACAATCCGCAGTCAATAAATCCTTATCACGCTGAGTCAATTCTGTAATATCAGAAACATCAGCAAGTCCGCGAGCCATGACAATATATTCAATTTGTTTTCGGTCAAATGTGAATCCTGTCAAGCCGTATGCTACAAAATCTATTATATCGAATTGAATCATTGTAATTAGGAATTTATGGTAGGGAGTTTCTAACCCCCTACCTTTCGTTCTTTAGTAAAATTCGCCATTTGCACGTCTGCGACGACGATACATTACTTCGTCATCTTCGGGCATTCTAACGTGGTCGTGTTCGCGATACATAGGAGGTATTGACCCGTGACCGTAATGTCTGCGTTCAGCATATCCTCCTTCTTCGAGTTCCTCCATAGCGCAACGCCATCCATCTTTCTTGCCGCATTCGTATGCTTCAAGAAGTTCGGGGTCGTGCGCGAATTTACTCTTTCTGAAATAAACTTCACCGCCGATGCGGTCATAGTTATCAATAACGTGTAGTTTACGCATTTTCTTTATTTTTAGAAGATTTTACATTCTTGTCCTCTCCACGTTGAGCCAACAACATTTCATTCTGTTTAGCAAGAGCCTGCAATTGTTCGATAACCTGCTGATTGATTTTCGTCTGTTCAGCGTAGGCGTTCTTCATCGTTGCAAGTTCAGCAGCCAATCGCTTCTTTTCGGCCTCCTCGGGATTGAGAATATCAATCCAATTCTCATATTTCCCTATCATATCTTGATGATACTGAGTCTGCTTTACATGCGTTTCACTGATACTTTTGAGTGTTTTAAACTCATTAAGCATAATCTGCGAATCTTCTGTAACGAAAAGCGTTTTTGCTTCATTCTCATAGAAGTTTCTATCCATCGGGAGTCCTTGCACGGGACATCTGCCCGTAGGAGTCTGAATTACCAAGTCAACGACCTGTATAGGTTGTTGCATTGGCATTGGATAACCAAACTGATTGGTCTGCGTTTTTGTTGGTGTGTAATACCGCGTTTTGGGTTCTTCGCACACCGTACCAACCTCAAATATACCATTTGCCTTATCCAAGACAAATATCTGCTGATTAACTCTAACGTTTGAGAACATGATTGATGATTTTAGATTGATTTACGCCCCTGCTGCGGATGCGGCAGGAAGTGTGATTACAAGAGAGTCTGCGATTTGTACACCGTTTGCGCGATTGCAGTTTAAAAAGGCAGGAATTACATCCGAGCCTTGAACAGTCAACGTGGGAAGTGCCGTCGGTGCAACGGTCACATCGGAGAAGCTGACTTCGGTCTGCTCGTGGAATAGATAGGTCTTCGCGAGACATCCGCAACCGCGTGTGGTGATTGAAACAGTAGCGGTAATCGGTACAAAAAGTGCCGTGCCACGCAGACGGGGTGTTCCGACGGTGTAGGTTGTAGTCGCCTGTGGAAGCATATCTGCGTTGATGCAGAATGAATTGCAAAGTCTCTCTTTGATAATTGCAGTCACACGAAGCTCATTCGGTACTGCGGCTGCGGTCAAACCCGCGGGAGCGATATTTAAAGCCATTTTAATACTCTGAAATTAAAAGGATTGATAATAATATCAGATAGGCGAGAATATACTACTCACCTATCCGATACGTTAGTTTTTAGCCATTGCAGCAGCCGCCACAACCGTTGTTACAGCCGGAATTGCAACCGCAGTTTCCACCGTTGTAACCATAAGGGAATCCCGCATAGCCATAGCCAAACGGATATACAGACTGATACGGATTACCTACAATGTAAGAGGGCTTTGGTACGGGCTGGAGTTGAGCGACAATCTGCGCAGTCTGAGCGTTCTGAGAATCAGACAATCGGCAAGCCTGCAATTGATCGCGGAGTGCCTGATTCTCGCGAGTCATCTCACGGAACTCCTGCTGTGAGAACTTCTCTGCAAGGAAAGTTTTAAGCGCAGTGATGTCATTCTTCAACTCGCAAGTTTGTTCACGGGTCGCATAGGTAGCATCACAGAAGCCTTTGGTGAGTGCGGCGGTAATATCTCGCTGACCATTGCTGAGCGTACCCGTCTGCTCACACATCTGCAACTGCAAGTCGGCACGGAAGTCGGCAATCTGACGCTGAGTCTGGCAGCAGCAGTCGCAAAGCTTGCTTAGGATTGCTTGGTCGCCGTTCTGCATAGCCTGAATGATGTCGCGCTGACCCAGACCCAGAGTATTGCCGAGATTGCAAATCTGAGATGAAAGATTCTGGATAGCACCCGACAGAGCATTGTAGTCGCATCCAAGCTTGGTCGAAAGCTGACCGATTGCATTTGCATTGCCGTTGATAGCCTGCATAAGCAGTTCACGACCTGCATCGTTGTTCACGAGATTGCCAAGGTCAGCAAAGCCCTGAGCGTTACCACGACCGCCGAAATTGCCGAAGCCGCCTCCGAAGCCGCCCCATCCAAAAATCATGAGGATTACAATCCAGAACCAACCAAACTGACCGTCACCATAACCACCTCGGTTGTTCATCATGCTCATAATAAGAGCAGGGTCGAGATTCTGTCTGTTACAGAGATTCCCGATGAGAGACATGAGTCCGCTGTTACCACAGCCTGACTCTCCTCCGTTGTCAAATACGTATGTTCTTTCGGACATAAATAAATGAATTTGATAAGTTAATAAATAGAAATAATTAAAGTTACGTTACAAAAGTACAAGGTGAGCGTTTTGATTACGAATAATCCTTAATACAAAGTTGTAATATAGTATTATATTAAATAATCTTTACAAATAATATCTGAATAACTTGATTGCTTTTTTGACCGCATCCTCATAAATAGTCTTTGCAATATCCCCTATGAGATAAGAGTTTTCTTCACTGTCATAAGGGATATTATAATATTGGGATATATGGTCTACCATGTGGTCTACTTCGTGGATAGTAGTTGAGATAAACTCCCCAACTGATGAAGCACGTGTAATGACTATCAAAGTGCGATGCTCTTGTTTATTCGAGTATGTCAGACCCTCATTACTCACGCCACTGCGAAGTAATCTTTCTGCCTTATACATATATCGATCTGCGCAACCTAAATCCCACAATTCATCAAGGATTTCGTCAGCATTTTGGGGGCGAGCATCATAGAAAATATCTACATGCCAATCTGCGAGCGGAATATAGCAGTACTGTCGTATCATTCTTCAATGCCTTTGTAAAGTTCAGGATTCTTCGCCTTTTGCTTACAATCCTCCACAAATTCATTATACGCCTGATACTCTGACAATGCTGATTCAGCACTGGCTGTAGACGGAGAAAACGCGGCATTTATCGCCTTACGTTGAATTGCAAACTCCTCCGACTCTGAATACCTGCTACGCACAAGTTCGTCAACCTTTTTGTCGTAAGACTCCTTTGTATAAGGAGGAATCTCATCTACTTCTTCGTAATTGGCTACACTATCGGAGATAATTGCAGTGCCTCGCTTGAAATAGGTGTCTGTACCTATACGATGAATTATTTTCCCCTCGGTGGAAAAAATTTGATTGTTTTCGATTTTTACCATATTGTTTTTATTTAAATAGTTGCAAATTGTATGTTTTTGTCTGTTGCTAATTCAAGCAGTTCATGCCACTTTGTGTTGTTTTCATCGGTGAGTTTAGAGTAGACATCGGGGTGAACCGTGATTGTATGCGTAATATCCATCACCGATTCTGCTTTATTCTCTATCCATGAGCGTACCGACTCGTAAGAAATCAAGGGGCATGCAGAGAAATTAAGATTAGGATATTTCCCTTTAATAGCACTGATTAAATTTACAAGAGTCTTCGGGTACGTTCCCTGAACTATTATATCTTTGTTGAGTGAGTCTAAATAGAGAATCGTATGGCATTTTAACAGGCCGTAAAACATAGTCACACCGATTGTGATATTCCGGGCGTTAATAACTTCGATATTATGGCACGTATGGAAGGTCGACGCACCGTCAATAACACCGGTTCCCAATCGCGGGAGGTTTGTGCGAATATTATCCATTCCTGAATAATACAGAGGTGTCGATGGTGATATGACCTTACCGGCTGTATATATTGCTACCGCCTGCTTATACGTTATGTCGGCCAATCCGTTCAACTCAAAGAATCCCGTTTCGGCATTATACGCCCCATAGTTTCCACACGCTTCATTCCAGAGGTCTATAAAAGATTCTGGTGGACTGACCCATTGAGCATCAGACGCTTCTATGGCCGTTTTCTCAGACTCAGATACTTCCTTAAACTCATCCATACTCTCACTTGCCAACAAAATTTTTTTCTTATAGAATTTATGAAAATTAGTAGCATAGGATTGGGTTATCCATTTACCCCCCCCCCGTAAATCTCTGTATATCTATCAGTTATGTTTATTTCCATATTTATTGTGATTTATATTATATTGTTGCAAATGATATGTTTCGTGATATTGCTATGTCGAGAATCTCCAGCCATTGAGTCTGCTCATCTTCCGAGAGATCGGTAAACTCTTGGGCGGTAGTATCTCCGGTAAGTTTGGCGTATATCGAGGACGGCACCGTGATGGTGATGGCCGTAGTGTTGGCCGCGTTGTCAATCATATACCGCCAGCATTCCACCCTCAGTTTTGGGGCATTCATCGTGAAGGAGTTGAACACACCCCCTACCCAAAAGATTTCAAGTGCAGGGAAATTACAACTATAGAAATGTGTTGACATCGCATCGGCAGTTATCCGAATCTTACCTAATATCATTCTGAGTTTGTGAGAGTACTGACCCAACTCCCGCGTACTTGACACATTCTGCTGGTATACCTCAGGGTCTGCGAGGTTATTTATGATATAGTAGTTGGCTATATACAGAGATTCTAACCCCATTATGCAACTTCCATAACGATATAGGCTTTGTGTTGTATAGCCACGCTTCGGCAATAACGTCCTTGCACGGCATAGATATTCAGTAGTTGAGTCAGTGATATTGTGCGCGTTTACGACATCTATAGCCTCTTCGTAGGTCAACCACAATTTATTGAGGTAAAACGGATGCAGTGCGTCCGGAGCATTCTCAGGATCGTATTTGCCAAACACAAGATACTCCTTGTACAGGCGATCCCCTTTAGGATATGCGTTATAATCACACAATCTGTTAAAGATGTCTATAAAGAGTTGCCTTTTGGCAATGTTGGTCAGCGACAGTTTCCCCTCGCTAATCACCACATCATCAGAATTTTCAATAACCGCTTGCTTGTTATTAAGCAATGATGTTAGTTTCTCATTTGTCGGGAGATTATCTAACTTTGATTTATCCTGAGAAGTATAATCATTTGTAGATAGACCCTTACCTTGTTCTTTCTCAACCTTGTTACTTAATTTTGTTTCAAGGTCTACGCCATGCTCATCAAATACCGCTCGTGTACTTGTTATAGGGTATAAGGGAGTTCCATCATTATTAGTAAGTGTAGAAATCTTTGCCATATTAGATAGTTGCGAATTGGATGTTTTTAGAACTTGCGAGTTTCAATATGTTATACCACTCATCATTTTGCTCATCTGTCAATTTTGCGTAGATGTCAGGATGAAATGTAATAGTGATAAGAGATGTATTCATGGCATTGTCTATCATATACTGCAAACAGTCCATTCTGAGCAGGGGAGAATCCACAAAGGATAAATCTGATTTTAGACCCTGAATCCAAACCTCCTGCAACTTTCTACAACCTTTGAAAACATCCGTCATCTGTCCGTTGACATATCTCAAATCTAACGGATAACCCTTGATACATACAAGAGCATAACACCCGTTAAACGCGTGGTTTAGGCTTGTTACTTGTATGTTGGGATAGTAATCATACAAAACAACTGCTTGTATTTTTCTACATGCGCTGAAAGCATAATTTATTGAGGACGCATGTCTAATATTCAAGGGTAATGCAGCATCAAGCCACCATTTATCGCGGTATGCGGATTCTACATTGTTGGGAGCGCCACCAAATTTGTGAGCAAGCATAGTATTCACTTGCTCGCGTGAAAAAGGCAAGCCGCAGTATACAAATTCGCCTGTCTGCTTATCGTAATCTCCCCACGAATCATAAGCACCAGACCCCCCCAAAAATGTACGAGTAGACATCTTCCAAAAATCAACAAGTTGGGTTATTTGAGGATCACCTAAATTTTCAAGGACTTGTTGTTTCTCACTGTCAGAAAGTATCTGTTTGTTTTTGCGTAGGGCATTGGCAACTATGTTCGGCTCAATCTCCTCCAATTCCTTGTCTGTTTCTTCGGATAAGACTATATTTTCGGGCAATTCATCTATTTTTGCTAAAGATTCGATGAACTCTTCCTCAGTGCCTTCATAACCGCCTTCCACAGCCTGCTCGTAAGCGGATTTGCCATCTGCACCATCATCGCCCTTCTCTCCGCGCTCACCTTGCTCTCCACGGTCGCCTTTGTCTCCTTTATCACCTTTGATATAAGGCAATATCAAAGATACATCTATATCGTGAGGGCAAGTAGCCATACCACGCACCAATTCAATATCAAGCGGTTTTGGTATCACTAATTTTTCATAATCATCAGGGTAGATTCCATTTGGTATGTCTGCAATAAACTCACACTTTAAGACACCACTCGGCAATCCGTGGTCGTTACAGATAATATGTATTTTGCCATCATCGGCAAAGCAGTTTTTATATACGCCATTCTGATACGATGCTTCAAAAAATACATCCTTTGAAGTTGTATAAAGTTTAGCCACCCAATTATAATCAGGGAGTCCAATTTCTTTGCCATTGCAATCTGTAAGCGATAAGACAAAGTCAAAATCGCTTTTGTAATTAACCTTTGCCATATCTTATTTATTATTAGCAAAAAATTCGTGAATAGACATATCTTCCTTTGCAGGAGTATGTGCGTTCGGGGGCTGACGATAAGGACACTTAATCAAGTCGCAACGCTTCTTTTCAAGTTCTATTTCAAGAGCAGCAACACGCTTAATATAATCAACCTCCATCATAGATTTGTCTTTTTCAAGAGCAAGTAACTCGCGTTGAACTTGCCGTAAATGCGATGTTTGGTCGGCAAAACGCACCTCCTTTTCTTTCACCTGCTCTTGCAAAAAAATCAGTTCCTCTTGCAAGATGCGAAATTCAGAAGCGTCCGCTTCCGCATCCGCAATCCTTGCATTATTCTTTCGATTACCAATAATATTGGCAAGCCATTTCAGCAAGTCAATTCCGCCAAGCGCACCTCCAATTGCAATCAGTATCTCCCACCACGTCATAGTATCTCAGACCATTCTATCGGGTTACCATCGAACAATCTGTCTGACACCCATCTGTTAAAGATAAAGCCGTCGTTGTGGTCTACATCGTCAATCATATCCTTGACACCCTTGCACAAATGCAGTTCATCCTCCAACGATGATTTCCAATTGTCAGACATAAGCATATTGTAGACCCACACGAAGTCGTAGAGCGTGTTGTGTTCGAGTTTGATGTTATGCTTGGCAAGTATCTGCTCAACTTCTTCCTTGCTTTTCGGTTCGATACTCTCTTCCTTGCCGGTCGCGGGATTCTTGCGTTTGAGGTATTTCACTGCATCCTCAAAAGCCTTCTTGTTGAAATGCCATCCGAAATTCTTAAAATATACTTTTGCTTCGGGAGGAAACTCATCCCAAATATCCAATGATTGTTTATTCATAATATATATTTTTTTCAACAAAATAAAATATTTACATTACTATGTTTTATATCTTTTCTACAATACTTTACATTATGGTATTATAAAATTTACACAATTGGGTCTAATGGGCCTTTATCCGTGTCTGGCAGGGATGGAATAGTTTCGCTTCTTACTTGCATTATCTCATATATCCACATAGGCACGGAAATTTCGCCATCAATACCACGCTCCATATTTGCCAATTTGAACGTTGCCTGCAAAACATTATTATTCTTCAAGGTTATGCTTGTTGTAGGTTGATTAGTAGTGCCTTCCATTCTGAATAAACCATGAAGTCTTATATCTTGATTTGCGGCATTGATAATAATAATCGTTTCGCCCAAATATGACAAATCACTTTCAGGCAAGTATATTGGATTCGTGGGTGCATAACGAAAGTCTACCAATGCACCTGTCGCATCCATATTTATATATTCAGTACCTGATTCGCTTTTGTAAGAGTAATCAGATATATTATTTTTTGTTATTACCGTATGATAGCGTCTGCGAAGTCCTCTGAAAGTACCACGGGCAATTATATCTCCGATATATGTAGTATTGCCATCAGCATCCCAGAAGAGATTGCCGTTAGCACGATACCCCGAACCATCCATACGGTCTACTCCTTTGGCAATTCGTTGGGGGATATTTCCGTTATTTGTTTTTGCAACCCATTGGCCTTGACCCTCATCCCAATCATAATACTCGGCAAGGTCATACATATCTCCACCATACCACGCGGCTATGCCACCACCAACGGCAGTTGGGATAGTAATGCCATTTAGTCCACTCCAAGTATATTGCGTAGTAGAATCAGTATTGTCTTTGCCAAGAGATATAGTAGAAGCGAGGATAAGTCCACCATTAATAGTAGCGTTATCCTTAAGTGCTTCCGCAAGATAATCGAATTTCCCAATAGCATTCGCTGTGTCCTCCGGAGCCGCAGTCCAATCCGATAAAGGAACATTGCCCTTGACAAGTTGTACTTTCTCAAAGTCTAATGTTACGCCATCGGTGGTGACTCCATTAAGCAATTTCTTGCTTTCTTCATCACCTGCATAAAGATAAAGCCACGGCTTAGACCCTGAATCGGCTGTAATCTTAATAATGCCTCGTGGATTGAGAGGGTCAATATTTGTCAAAGAACCCACTTCTTTTGTTACGGCATTATTATATATCTTAACCATAAATCTTCCCGACAATACGGGTTGCCCGTAAATGTATATACCTCCAATATTTAGGGAATACACCTCATCTTGCCAAAAAGATACAGTGGTATTTACACGCACTGCGGAATATATTTGTTTCGCACCATCTATTCGTACCCGGTTAGAACCGGGTATTATATTCCTTGTGCCAATCTCAATATCGGAAGCGTCTATCAAGACGGGTATGCGTTCGGTATCCAAAACAGTTCCATTGTCCTGACTTTTAAGAGTAAGTATGACAGATTCAGTCTTATCGGTTATGGTTATATACTTAGTGGCTTGCCAGCCATAGCCTAAAATTAGAATCTCTTCATCATCCTCGCCGATACGTTGGTAATAAAGATTGTGTTGCGGGGTACGAACAGGAGCATTATTGCCTATTTGCCGATACTTAAGCACTCCAATTCTATCTACAGATAGTTCACCTGGAAAAGATTTAGTGATATTATCAACATCAGAAAATATACTAAATGTTTCAGCAGGTGTACCGTTTGCTCCGGGTTTTACTTTATATACCGACATCGTAGCGGTAAGCGTGGGATAATCTGCTTTTGACGCTTCTATATTCACACTTGCAGTATCAGAGGTAAGACTGTTTATTACAATTTTATCTCCTATTATTTCAGCGGAGCATCCATCACTCATAATCGTATAAGACCATCCCGTTCCTAATGAACTGCCCTCAAAAACCTTTATATTAGATGTCGGCAGTGTAGATGAAATTGGATTTCCGTTTGAATCGCAAGCAACCGCTACGACCTCATTGGTAAGGTCAATCGTTGCATTTTTTTGCTTTTGTTTAACGTAATCTTCAATAAGTGTTTCATTTCCATTCTCATCTGCAATCGTAGACGCAGAACTAATCGTGCCTTTTACCAATAATCCATCTTCGGGGGTGTATTGCAAATATCGACTTTTATCTTTATTCCCGACATACATATCTCCATAGCAATGAAAGAATGGTCTGGGAGGATTCTTTGTCTTATCCACGCCATATTCAATTACAGATTTTCCATCAAGTGAATACCATTCCGATTTTTTTGCTCCCGAACCAACATTATTATACAATGTCACGCAAGGTGCAAAAGCGTCCGTGGTAGACAATATTATGGCACTCCGTCTCTCGGGTATATTGCGATTACCTAACTGAACAACGGTATCTCCTGCCATCGGTGCATCACTATCTATATCGCAGTCAGACTTAGATAACTCAATAAAACCCTCATCATTATTGACAGCAGTAACTAAACGCCAATAATAGCGGTTGGATGCGTTCTCACTTGTGCCGTTTGCAATATTGACTTCTTGACATCGCGCTTGGTCGCCCACTACAAAACGGCAGTCAGCACCTTTATCTTCGTCCTTTGCTTTGAAGTAACATCTGTATGAATCCGTTAACTCCTCAACAAAGGATATATCAATACCACCACCAGGAGTAATGTCGAATTTTCCGCCAATTGAGTTTTCCTTTGCAACTTCAAGTTCTGCAAAAATGGCTTTCATTCTTGCTTTTATTTTGTCAACTTCGATATAGGTTTGTCCTGTTTCAGGATCACGGAAGAATATTCCACCACTTGCTCCACTTACAAATTCGCCTACCTCAAACCCCATATCTGAGGATAGTTTGTAAGGAGTGCGGTCATTCTTTTGTTTATTTATGTATCTCGCATCTGAAAGAGCATAATTCCCACCAGCACCATTATTCTGTCCGAAGTATGTCCCCATTGTCGTAGGATTCGCAATTAACGATGATGCCCTTTCGGCAACTTGCTCTACAAAACTTTGACCTACGGCTAATGTATCGGTAAGACCTAACGTTATATTAGGCAATGCTTCGTTATCTTTACAATCAATGGTTATTTGATTGACATATTGCTCATATACTTCGCCATTATAACGAACTTTTATTTTTGAGTATTCGTCTATCTGCGCCAAAATATCAGGGCGTTCCGCAAAAAATATTCGCGAGGCTGAAATGTCGAACGTAAACTTGTCCTCATTGTTGTCAGCCATAAAACGAATACCGTCCTCTTCAAGTCTTTTTTCTGCAAAACGCAAGTAAGACTCAGGCAATGTTATATTGATAATGTTGAATGTGTCTCCAATCTGAGGTTTAAAATTATTGGATTGATTCGGCATTATTACCCCAAACGTTTCCGCATCCTTTTGCACACATATCCATATTGATTGTTTTTCTGTATTCTGCTGATACGCTTGAATATTATTGATATTAATTTTATCGGTGTAATCGCCATCTACAATATTACCGTCACTGCCTACTTGCACAGGATTTTCCCATACCTCGAAGCCATCCACTTTCGATTCTTTTACTTGAATCTTAAACTTACATCCGTTGCAATTACCAGATGTCATCTGAATTGTCATCGGATCGGTATGCGAAGCGGATTTAAACAGGTCAAAACCATATTGCCCTGAAAATATATTCAACTTGATATAGAAGTATGAATGCTCATATTTAGAAGAATCGTTCTTATCTTCTTCGGAAGCATCGGATATAAATAAATCATTATCGTTTGTGTCGTAAGCAATATCGGCTATCACCCCAAATAACGCTCCATCCGTATTTGTAACGCCCTCAATAGCGGGTTTTATATTTTCATCTTTATATATATGCTCTGACGGTGCGCCCTCGATATATGGGTTGGGGAACAGATATGGTTCCATTGTATCAGGGTCAATGTACTCTGTAAGTCCGCTCTCTAATGCAGAACTATGCCAAGGTTGAGCCTTTGAACCACGTACAACCATAATGTTACTATATTTCACAAGGTTGCCTAATGTTTTCCCTGCCTTACCTGCATATAAAATGAGATAAATTCGGGCATTCTCTGTCTTGGGAGTATCAATGACGGTCAATGTTGCGTACTTCTTATCTTTACTTAGCACAAATGTATCAGATAAATATGTTTTATCGGTGTCATTACGCAATGTAATAGAAAATTCTGTTGCGGCACCCATCTCAACGTCTATATCATCTACCGACACTGTTATTTTATCCCCTATTGATAAATTTGGTGTTTTATTAAAAGCCAATCCTACATGGGAATAATTATCCACCCCCTCAACATATACTTCATCGGACTTCTCTACTAAGTTTAAGTTAATCGCCTTGTAGAATCGTTCCTGTCCTAATGTTTCTATATATTTGGGCGGCATCAAATGGTCTTGTAAAGGTATACGTTCAGTAGAAGCCCACCCAAAACAATCACCAATCATATTGTCGGATGGCAGTACGTTTAAATGAATCCCTATACTGTCAAGCGAATCATATTCTTTTTTTCCATTCGTGCCTATAGTCCAATAGAATGAGTTTGCTCTCAAATATTCCATTTCTATATTCCGAATCATAAAGAATGAATCTTCACGATTGTACATTCTTACGGGAACTCTGAATATAATCTCATAATTACCATATACCGAGAAACGAATATTATATGTTCCATCAGCATTCCGATTTGCATAATTGGTTACATCTGTAGTCTTGTCTGCCGAGACTATCCTTATTAATTTGTCAATGTATAAATTTGACCCCACAAGATTCTGTATAGTTGCCCTGCCGTCATTTGTACGCCACACACAACCCATCGCCTTTGAAACCTTGAAGTCTCCTAATTTTTCAATTTTGATTTTGACCTTGAAGTACCAATAAGTTTCATTATTTGGAGATTCACCATATTTTAAAGTATGAATAGTTCCGGACTTCGATTCGGTAAGATTATTTATCGAATGGAATCCTGTATAGAAAATATCATTATCTATCAATACAGACCCAACGCTTGATGGTCTTTTATGCAAATGAAAATACTCCCCCTCTCTTAGAGTAGATAAGAAACTCGTTTGATGAGTTATTGTTATCATTTCAGGTCTTAGAGCCTTGTTGTCAGCAGGAGTATCAATTACGATATGCCCGTATTCCGATTCATTGGGGTAATAATACGGAATATTCTCATCACTGCCAAGCATTGTTATTTTATTGATAACTTGTGCATTGGCATTAGTCTTAGTGACGCTAAGAAGTTCATTGTCGTAACCATATTCAAATTCATGGGAGACAACATTTGCCACCGCTCCAAATATAATCTTTCGTCCTCTACGTTCAAAAGGTATTTCCGTTTTGTTGTATGCTTCTGTAATTGCCTCCCAAATTTTCTTATCCTCAAAAGAAAATTCGTATGTTTTATCCTTATCGTAATCTCCATAAGGGTCTACCATTGCACAGAACCCATCTCCAATCGGTTGGTCTAACGTCGTGATGTATGTTTTTGTTTTGAGTATTGAATCACCTACTCCCGCATGAATAAATACGCAATTCAATCGGTCTACAAATTCAGATACAGTACCATAAAAAGTAAATACGGTATTATTCGAGCATGGTTTGTTTCGTGTCTGACATTCTATTCCTGACCTCAAATCAGGAACGGCATCAACAAAATAAGTGTTGCCAAGAATCTCTGCATATTCTGATACAAATGTCAAATCATGCTTATATCGGAAATCTGTATTGCTTTTAGAACTTGTGGGTGTGTGCCGGATATAAAATCTTTCACCATTCAACACAACGTATTCTTTTGAAGTCCATTCGTTGTCAAGGCAGGACTCCCACATTAGGGTTGCCGTCAATGTGGGTATACCCATGCGTGACCCTACATAATTATATTCGGTGATTTCAATATCGTGGAATGAGGGGTTATTATCCCCCATTCCCATATCTGTACGTATTTTAAGAACTTCGCGTATCATTCCTGATTGGTGTTGTTTGAGTTGCTATTTGAAGATGTAGCCTTCTGCTTTTTTATTTCAAGTTCTATTGATTTTTCGGCTTGCTTCTGTTCCAAAGCCATTTGTTCTTCCTGCTCTTTCTTGATTCTTTGTATTTCATCGGGAGCAGAGATTGTATTCTTTTCGACATAAGTCTGACGTGAGATACCACCCTTGCCGCTTTGATACAAAGCAGTAAGCATCTGATTATGCGCTTCCTCACTCTTAGGTTTCCAAACGCGAAACTCAGAGAATATACGCAACTCCCCGAAATCAGTTAATGCAGTCGGGTTCTCGCCACTTCGCACCATCTCAATTGCTATACCCTCTTTGAATAGTCGAGACATCTTGTTTGCCACATTTTGCCATTCTGTAACCCCATCCTGAGCCGTAGCCATATCAAGTTCCTGAGTCAGTTCTACCGCAAGGCCAGAAGTATCTCCGCTTATCTTAATATCTTTTGGAAGAATGAATGTAGTACCACATGCTTTCATAATGGTCTGTTCCATATAGTCAAGCATATCAACGGCTTTCGCAGGTTCAGGCATTGACAATACCTTTGCATCGGCGTGTTCATCCATTGACGTATCATTCAGCACTACATTAGTGGCTATCTTTTTTGCGTTCTGATTAAATTTCCCCTTTACATAGATTATGCCATTTCCGAACTTCTTATAGATTACCAATACGGTATTGTAAAGAGCCTCGTAACTTTCAATTGCTTTCTGACCGTTATTCCATGCAACTTCAACACGCTTTGTTATTAAAGGACATTCAGAAAAACCATGACTAATCGGTTCGTGTCTTATCCACCCACTTTCGGTTAACGTTCCTCCGTCTGCTGTTGACGTGGTAAATCGCGTCATATATTCATCATCGTAACAGTCTATATACGTAGTAGTATTGCCGTCATTGTCTGTTACAGAATAATATAGACATTCAAGAATATGCTTTCCCTCGTCATTCTTGTGAGTGATTATCACATACCCGTCTTTGTAATTTATATTCTTCGTTTTTAATTTATCGTCCGAGTCGATAAAGAATAAAAGTCCTGCATCGTGAAATGATTTCGCATCGCGAACAAATGAGGTCTTTGCTCCCTCCATATTTTTCTCAACCCACGCTTGCTTATATCGGATAAAATCATCCTGTTGCTTTTGCGTAGGTTTGGGATTTAACAATGTGTGATTTATGGGGTTAACACATAAGTGCCTTACCTGTTTATTTAGAATTAGTTTCTGGAAAGGAATTGGAATGCGATATTGTTCTATCTCTAAGAATCCGCCTTTCTTTAATTTAACAGTAAAAGATGGGATATTCTCATCAAAAAGGACTTTATGCGAATTGACATCCAATTCTTCCATAAACTGAGATTGAGGAACTATTGTCAAACGCACATCCGGTAATGTTGCGGTTATAGTTCCTGTCAACCCGATAGTGGCTTTTTTGTTATTAGAGAAAAGATTACCTTGCTTGTCAGAAATCTCTCTATAAAAAGGTTTTTTCTTTAAGAGATTATCCGGGTTTGCAAGTAATGATTCTATTTGTTGACGTATCTTTTTATTCATTTCACAAGAGTATATATAAAAGCAGAGAATATTCCTAACAATAAGATAACTCCGCCAATGGTTATCCACTTTGCTTGATTAAATGAGCATTCAGTTCTTGAAGGGTGCTTTAGCAAATCTGCTTTTGGTAGACCTTTTGCAAACTGAATGTAACTGACATATATTCGTTCGCCAGTTTCAAGAAATTCCACTTCAACGCATTTGCTGTTTATATACTTTACTATCTGCATAGTAAGTCCTTGCTTATTTTTGCGAACTTCGCCAAGTCGCGTTAATTTCTTGTTTTTCATTTTATGTTTACTCCGTATATTGTAAAACTTCCATCTGCATTTATCGCATTAAGGCGACGCATCCATCCGTTGCCATACTTCCACCAACCCGAACAACCCTTGTAGAATTTCTCACGAGCGTTATACAGCGTCTTAAAGAGCGTTGCGGTATTCGATTTATTAATTGCATCTATTGTTTTTGGGCCCACTATGCCATCTTGTGTAACTCCAAGTATTTTCTGTATGTTTTTAATCTTACCTGTGCCACTCGCCCAAAGCCAGTCCACGCAAATATTTGCAATACCTTGTGACTGAATTTGGTCGGCTTTCATCTTATCCCAATACATTGATTTAAGAATATCCTGCCATTGATTGAATGGGATATTACGCAGACGTGTCGCTGTTGGTACGGGATACCCCTTACTGCGACAATAACTCTTGTATGCTGAAAGAGTAACGTCTATCATCGTTTCACCACCAGGGTCGTCGGGGTCATTGCTCCAACCTTTCTTTTTTGCAAGTTCAAACTGCTGTTCAAGCGGCAATCGCAAATCCGCGCCATCCTTACCATATACTCCCGCTGCAAAGTGGAAAATAAAAGGTATTATTTTCTTAAAGTCTGCCATATCTTAGTCTTTTTCTATTAAGTTCCATTTTTCCATCGCTTCTTCCTTGCCTATTTGATAACATTCATGCCGAGTCCACGGGCATACATAATCATATACTCTTGGTGTTATTATTTTCTCGTCAACTTCCTCTTTTTGCATATCCCATTTATCAACAAGTTTGACACGAACCTCCAATTCCATCTTTTCAAGGTCTCGGAGTGTCTTAATATCTGACTTATCGCACCGCTCACGGAGTTCTTTCACACGTTTTAACTGTTCAACCGCTCCCGCAAAGTTTTCCTCCGAAGTAATCAATTCTTCTTTCGAGCCATTCTCTTTTTGTTTCTTCAAAGCCCTTGCTACAATATCCTCCTTGTTTTGGTCGGACTTGGTAAGGTCTTTTTTAAACCAATGAATCAAATACTGGATGCTACTCATTGAGTCATAGTCAACAACATCTGATTCTTGCTTCGGAGCAGAGCAATTGATTACCGTATATGCTATCGTAGGGTTGTCAAAATAGACACGCATTAAAGCATACGCCACATTACGTATCGTAACGTCGTGTCCGCGCTGCGCCGCATCATTTACTATGTGTTTAATTATATCTTCCATTACGCCCAAGTTGAATCATCATATATATCTACCATATCGTATGGGTATTCGGATTCCTCCTTCACCACCGCACGCTCATGTGCGAGTTCCTGCCCATATTCGGATTGCAAATCGGGATAGAACCGCATTGCGCATGGATCAAGTACGTCCATTGAACGGTTCTTTCCGAGTTGGGTATTCATTTCTTTTTTTGTCAGAAGCCTCTGTTTTCCGCTTGCCGATGTTGTGTATTGCACCACCCCACATTCCTCCGTAAACTCTTCAAGTATCGTTATCTGAGTGTTCAGATTCTGATGCACATACACAGCGTTTGCAATACTCGGTTCTATTGATATTCTGCCGCTGTTTAACGCTTCTACAAGTCGCATATAACACTCGTCTTTTAGAAGCATAAAACTGCGTTTGTATAGTCCGCGCGGAGCATGACAAGAGTCAAAAGCTATGCCATCGGGTATTCTTTCGTGAAGATAAGGAGAACGTCGAGAGTCAAAAATGATATGATTTTCAGGAATATCATGTTTTCGTGCCATGCGCTTTATCCACTCCACATTCTTATCAGTTGTGGCAGACGGCAATATCTTGTAGTCTATGATATGATAGCCATCCCAAACAAGAATGAAAGTATTATCTGTGCCAACATCCGCGACATCCGCAGTAAGCCATTTCACTCCGCTTGTCTGAGGTCCGTTGGTTGCGATTGCACGAGCGGACGCAGGACTGATAGGAGCGTCCATGTCCTCGTCCAAATCCACGTTCCAACATCCCATCAAGTTTGCCTGACGTTGTTTCTCACCCATAGCGGCGACACTACCGAGGTACCCGGCGTTGTCTTGCATAAGTGAGGTATTTTCTGATAATTTACCCGAAAGGAATGTAGTGCTTTTTATTAGATCTTTGTATGTATAATCATGCCCTTGTCCTCTTAGAATTTCGTCTATTGAACCTTTACACTGACGGTAAACATCTTCGGGGGTATCTCCGAATACTACATCTGATATATCCTTGCCCTTGACATAGAAATAGCGGACTACGCCATCTCTCTCTGGTATCGGATAACCTCGCTCATCAACCCACCAGTCTACCCAAATGCGGAGCCAATGATTTCTCTTCGGGTTGCAGGTCAGGCGCATCTTCCCTGACCACTTTGCCTGTGAACGGTTACGAGACATAAGAAGTCTGATTGTAGACCATTCAAAGCCTGTCGCCTCATCGACATAGATACATGAATACTGCCATCCCTTTACACGTTCCAGCACCTTATCCTCGCGTTGGTCGCTCATGTGGGTAAAATCAATGAACGAGCCGCTCGGAAATGTTAAGCGGGGGTTCTCGGAAATTTTAAGAGTTGCAATATTGCCATATAACTTGGACGCTTCATCTGTACCGCCACCACCAGCGCGGATGTCGCCAATGTTTCGGCGAAGAAAGACCATACGAAAGTTCGGGTCAGTCGTATGTTGCGCAGCCATAAGCAACGCACCCATAGACTTGCCTACACCCATAGCAGACCCTCCAACGAGAAAATCAACGTTGGATTGAACGAATCTCTTTTGGAATCCCTCATGACATTGCCATATTTTGATTTTATTCTCCGCCATATTCAATCCGTTATTTCGACTTCATATCGCATCATTGCGTCATAGACTTTCTTTGTTATATCACCTCGGTCGTAATACTCTTGCGCAACTTCTTTTATATATTTTTCCTTTGCTTCCTTGTAAGCGTAGAACGCTTCTTCGGGAGTATTATAATAACCAAGATGCACATGCTTGCCATACTTAGTCACAACAGACCTATATCCATCTCTACCTTTATTAACAGAAACGCCTATTGGCAAATATCCACGACAAGCGTGTCTTCGTGTAAAAATACTATTTATGAATTGTGGAACGAAACAACAAGTTTGAGGAGAGTAAATTTTGTTGCCCTTGAATAGAATATCTTTATCTATTGCATACCCTTCGCGGTATCCGTTGGCGGGGTCTTTTACCCATTTCTCAAAAGCCGACAAAAGATGCCATTCATCACATATCGTGCAATCTTTGTATGTAGGTTCTTTTTTATGATACTTCGCGTCCTCGCATCTATTTATCATACTCGTCCAAATATCGCCAACATATCCGTTTGCAGTATAGTAGCAATCATTCATATATTTACCACGGATTGTCATTTTTAGGTTATCCGCCATGCAATATTTACATCCATGTCCCTTTAGGTGGTTGTGTGGCAGTTGCCAAAAATGATGACCATGTTGGCACACTATTTCTACGGGAGCATTAGCACCTTGATACTCTGACAACGTATAGTCGAATATTCCTTTTCCGTGTACCATCTCCGCTTCTTGAATGAATTGTTCGGTTGTCTTGCGTTTAGCCATTGTTTATAGATTAAAATTACGCCATTGTAAAAAAATAAGGGAAGACGCACAATGGCTTCAAGCGTCTTCTCATCGGACAGCTACTCCGACTATCCCTAATGCAAATTTACCCTACAACCCTCATTCTTTTCTATTAAGGAGTATTTTTTTTATAATATAGTATTATGATTTTTATAAATCCCCCTATTGTTTCACGTGAAACAATCAAATATTTTTGCACAAAAATATATTTTTAATTTCCAACATTTTATATGAAGTTTACAACCGAACAAGCCGTAGAAGCCCTACGCGCAGAACTGACGAATAAAGGCAGGAAGACCCTGCACATGTCAGAGAGAACGCTCGCGAAACAAGCAGAAATCCTCGTGAAAAAACTCGCGAACGAAGAAACAGGACTTCCCGAATTTGTTGCCGATGCTATTGAAATTCTCAATGAGTTTGAAGGTGATGCAAGGAAGAAAAACTCTGATTTCGCCAAGTATAAGGAATTGCATCCTGAGTCTAATCCCAATCCTCCCATAAACAACGAACCTCCGAAGTCAACGGAGAATCCTGAAATGAAAGCACTGATAGAACGTATAGCCGCTCTCGAAAAGGATAAAGCAGAATCCGTTAAGAAAGCGTCCATCGCGCAGAAAAGAAAGGATATTACCGCAAGACTAAAAGAGAAAGGCGTAAAGGACGATGAATGGCTCAATGATTTCCTCTCGGAAGTAAACATTACGGAAGATTTTGATGTAGACGCAAAAACAGAATCTTTTGTCAAACTCTACAATAAATCTAAAGCAAATAATGGAAATTCTGTTCCTCCCGCGAGTCCGAATGGAGATAGTAGCAATAGCGCAATCGCTCAGTCTATAAAAGCAGCATCCGCGCTTGCTAAGAAAGAGAGAGAACGGGTAAGTATTGAAAGTAAAAATTAATAACTTATGGTAACACAGAAACAAGGCGGTGTATTTTTTGGTCGCGCTCGAATTGCCAAGAAATATAATAATGGTGGTGCGCGTCATGTGACTGCCGAAATTCAAGGTATTAAAAACAATCTCGTATGGGCGCCGTTTGGCGGTATTTTGCGTAATCCTTTTCCGGGTGTTGCAAAACTTTACGAGGCAGACCCCCTTTATATCGAATATGATGAAAAGGGCGAAAATCCTAAATTGTGGTGTATAAAAACTTATATTGCTTCTGCCGACTCAGAGGGTAAAACGCTAAATCTTGTAAGAGACGGATACAAGCACATCCCGTTCGTTGGCGATACTCTTATGGTAGACCCTAAAGAATTTGGTGGTGCAGGCACAGTCGCGAACGTTGTCGCAGTTGCAAAAACAACTGACGATGCAGGTCAGAAAGTATGGAAACTCACCCTTGATACTGCTCTATCTGTAAAGGAAGGAGATGTTCTTGTCGAAGGTGTTTCTGATGCCGAAGATGGCAAAGGTGGTGAAGGGAAGTGGATTGTGAATGGATGTAATGGATGGATGCCGTGCGATATGGATTTCGTCTATGAACCCGTAGCAGACCCCGACGACGATGACAACTTCGATGACGCTGAATATGGTTTTACTCCTGTTGCCGGAGTATGCGCATACACACATCGAATGTCACCTCTGCCCGAGGCTATCCTTAAACTTAACAGATGTCTGTGGAATGGTATTTTCATGCACACTGCAACACCTATTTAATAACCGCTTAAAAGAGAAATAATATATGAAATTTTCAGTAGAAAATGCGGCTTTTACACAACTTTGGAACTCAGTTGAGGGTCCTACAATCCTCACTATGGTACTCAATGACCCCGACCTCCTTTATGTAAAGCCCCACTATTTTTCAACTGCTTTCAAAATGGGTAGATATGTACCCACCGATGAAACAGGTCTTGCTTCGTTTACGGTAAAAGCAGAACTTCCTGCTCACTCTACGCTCATGGATGTACGTCAACCGTTAGGTGAAGGTAAACCGCTTGAAGAGGGCGAATCTCTCAGTTACTCTGGTAGTATTCGTGGATTCATTGCTCCGACATATAATGAAACGGCAATGGCACGACTACAAAAAGAAAAACTGATGGAAAAGTATGGTTCTGACGCTGCTATCCTTAAAGGATTCGCAACAAACGAACTTGCTCCCCGTATCGAGTCAGGCTATCAAACTCTTGATTATCTCGCACTCAAAGCAGAAACATCTTTCAAATGCTTCTACGACAGAGGCCGCGGTGGAAATGCTAAAGTATATGCAATCCCTCAGGAATATCGTCAGTTTGTAAAAGCCGGACCTAAGCCGTGGACTGACCCCGATGCTGATATTCTGACTTCTGTTATGAATATCCAAGAAGCAAAATGGCTTGAATGGGGTGTTGAGATTCCGATGCAACTGAAAGTTACTGAGGACTTCTTCAAGAATGTGATAATGAAGAATAATATCGTTATCAATACATTGAAGACCAATTGGCTTACAGCACAGGGTCAACTTGTTGCAGGCATTGATACAGTCAGCAATTGGGTTGTCACCGAGGATAACTTCAATCGTTATGTAGCGGATTCAATTCCCGATTTCCCGAAACTTACAATTGTGAAGTCTAAGCAGATGGATAAGGGTGTACTTGTAGACCCTTGGGAAAATGGAATCGTTATCCTTTGTCCTACTGGTTTTGCAGGCGAGATTCTTCGTACCAATTCGCAGGATGAAGAGATTTATAGCCGATTTGCTAATAACGCTTGTCAGTTTGCGTTCTCTCGCACTGCGGACGACCTTATGGTTGTTATGAACTCAGTTTTGCCGAATGGTAATCTTAAGGAGTATCATACAAAGGTGTGGATGGATGCAGTTCCTGCGCTGACAGATTTCCAATACCGTGTTCTGATTAACACCAAAGAAGCGGGTGAGTGAATTGCGCATATCGTCAGATAATAAAATAGGGTGGCTATCACAGTCACCCTATTTTATTGTTTAACAAAAAAACCAACTACATATATTCTTTCTCAAACCATATTGACGCTTTTCGCATTGTTGCGTATCGCTCGCATATTTCCTTTGGTGTGTAGTCGAAGCCAAACAGTATTTTAGTGTGAGTTGGAGTTTTTGACTCCACTGTTGCTGACTTACCGCGAGACGAATAGTTTCTTACGCGAATAGCATCATTTTGTAAATCATCGGCAATATTGTCAAGTATAGTTTTCAAATATACATCATATTTCAACTTCTTACTAAATGAAGATACCTGATGATAGACGCTCGATACTTTCACCTTCCTTGATTCCGCATATCTTTTTACGAGATGCGGGTATCCCTCCTTAATAATATATCTAATCAAGTCGCGAGCGGTCTTATACGCATAACTGTAATTAGACACGAAAGGGTTATCAATCATTAAGTATCTTGATACTGTATCGTATATCAAGTTTAGTTGTTCGTCTAAAGTCATATTTTACATTTGTGTTTCAATAACAAATTCAATACGCGGATTTTCTTTATCAATCAACTTGCGGGCGTGAATTTCAGCGCACAATCTGTCATTTTTTATTGCTTTGCAAGACTGCAAGCAATCCTCAACCACCTTTAGCGCATTATCAAGGTCAGGGCGGTCACTGCTGAAATATACATCAACCGTTAGTTTAAAACGCCTATCTATATTTGTGTTACGCAATCCACACTGCATGAAGAAACTTTCCTCATATTTCTTTGTCGCTTGTGTTTTTGTAAGCGACCCATGCCTGTTTTTGGCGATTATACGGTATGCGTTTGACTTGCTTGGGGGTTGTCCTAATATAACTTGCTTTGGGTATTCCATTTGAAAAATATTAGTTGCCTCTGAGGGAATCGAACCCACTCCAAGAGAACCAAAATCTCTTGTGCGACCGTCACACCGAGAGGCAATATTTGAGTCCACGGCGAGAATCGAACTCGCGATGAAGGTTTTGCAGACCTTAGCCTTACCACTTGGCGACGCGGACGGGTAAAAGACTGCACATGAGATTCATGTTTTATCTGCATTTGTTTCCATTCTCAATTTGCAGGTCTGACTCTTGCAGCTATAACTGCCCTAACTGCCCTGAGGAATCTCTAATAAGATTTCGTATAACTTACCCTAATGTTTCAAGGGATGCAGTCTTTGTAAGTGCAAAGTTAATAAACTTTCGGGAATCCTCCAAGCGGGTTGGAGGAATTTTTGAGTCCAAGTATTTCATACAGTCTTGCTTGTTGCTCACTCATTGTCGCGTCAAAATCTTTTTGAGCCTGCTGCATCCTCAACTCTTCTTTCAGTCTTGCAATCTCTATCTCCTGCATCTTTATCAACTCTTGTTGCTTGTTGATAACATCCTCGCGCAGTTCCTCGAGTTCCTTTCGTGTTCTTTTCTTCTTCATTAGAAATCTTCTTTATCCAAAATAAAGCGGAGATTTTTTTCAGCAATCCACACATCCAACCCCAATTCGGACTTAAATCGTTCCTTGAACATAATCTCATCGGATAGTCCCGAAGATAGATGAATCAATATGACGCTCTGTAAACCTCCGTGTCGCAGTCTTTTTACCGTGGATATACATTCCTCCATTTCCATGTGATTTTGGCTCTGAGAACGCAAGACATCGCCATTCACAAGTGAATCCAATATCAACTCCTGAGAGTAGTTTGCCTCAATGAGCAGGTGATTGCATCCTTTTATGTTGTATGGGAATCTCTCAGCATCGGTTATAAAGAGTAACGTCTGTCCGTCGGGTATCGTTATATGATATGCTAAGTTCGGGCAGTCACCATGCGGGACACTAAGAGGTAAGACCTTGAATCCACCGATGGTGTAACGTTGCATCGGTTTGAGTATTTCCACCTTTGGATTACGAGCGGCAACGTCAGAAGATGAATATACCTTCAATCCATAATATTGCAATGCTTTTATTGAGTGCGAATGGTCTGAGTGTCTGTGAGTTACGCAAACTCCCGCGACGGGAGTTATATCGTAGTTCAGGGCATTTAGATACTCTTTTGCCTTGCATCCTGCCTCTAATATCAGTTTATTATCTCCGCATGTCAGTATGTAGCCGTTTGCGGAACTACCTGATTGGATAACTTGTAGTGTTGCGCTCATATATAGTTTGTTTTAGACTTTCTATATAAGACATCTCTTTTGACCACATATCGGGCAAGATACGAAGATTTTACGAAAATAGTAATCCTCTTCTTTTTGGAAATCCTCCTTACCAAATGAGAATACGCAACCGCACACCGAACATTTGTGCGTAGGCTTTTCGATGATTTCTATGCTCATTTGAATTTGATTTTAAGCTCGTTTATTACCCAATTTCCCGAAACCCTTATAGGTTCAGAAAGTGTTATCTTTTCGAGAGATGAATCTGATTCGGAGAGACACTTCTTCTTTTCCAAATGAAGAACCATACATCCCCCATTATCAGGCAGCAAACGCATCACCATTGTACTCACTCTAACCAAAGATACAAGATTGTAGATGTAACATTTACCTTTATACCACACCCAACAATGATTAGGATTAGGTATATCAGAGAACAGATATGTCGGTGCGTGTTTGTAAAAATGACCCAATCGTAACTGATTAGGTTTGCATCCTATTTTGTCTGCAAATATTTTCTTTAACGCTTTCTTGCAAGTGCGGTTGTTGTGTTTCATACCTTATCCTTAAACAAATTAGTCGCTTTCATCAACCCAAAATAGCCTCCATAAGAGCCATCCTTGAAAACGATTTTAAGTGGAGTGACTTGTTTTACATTGCACTCAATCGCCAACTTGCGGAGGCCAGCGATAAATTTATCTACGTCGCTCATGTCACCACTCCCATATTATGGCACCACAGATGCCGAATCCGATTATTGTCAATAGATACATAATCAATGGTCTAAACGACGGGAAGTCATCGTATTTGACCGCCCATATCCATCCGATAACCAAAAGCGCGATTATCAGAATGATGCAAAGTATGTCTACGTTCATTTCTTATCTTTTATAGGTTTCCAATTCGGGCATACTGCCATAGAATTACAACTCCAATAGCTGCAGCCCAATTTTGAGAAAGCGCATTTATACTCTTGTGTGGGGTCATAGTACCTACATTCGTTCTTCATAACTCATTCAAAAATGCTAAAATCGGGGTCTTTGTGATACACTTTCCCATTATATTTCTCCTTTGGTTTCGGTAAATACGGTTCCATGTAAGGTTTAATCGTGAGCCATTCGCCAAACTCACAAAGAATTTTCATAATAACGTATGAGTTATGCTCAAAGGTTGCATCAAACTCAGATGCAAGGATATTCCACGCATAACCTTTGCTTATTACGGGATTCAGACGCGATGCAACCGTCCAATCCATGACTCCTCTTTTTGCGTTTTTGAGCATATCCAATATATCCTCGTTTTTGATAATCTCCGCGAGTTTCTTACACGTTGATTTATTCAGTTTCATAACCTAATAAATTTACCGTCAATACCACACGTCCTTAAACACTCTGCATTATCTTCTCCGAACGCGACTAAGACACTACCGCATCCTGCACCGCTATTCGGCTTCACTCCATCGGGAGATTCAAATGTCAATCTGCCTTTGAGAATTAGCATTGCAGTGGCATTAGGAAAGATTATATCGTGCCACAGCTTTGTATCCATGCGGTTGAAGATTAACGCTATCCCGTTACCGTGTTCGGCTAACCGCTTTACAAACTTTCCGATTAGCGGATTTCTGTAAGGCGGATTAAGCCATACGCGATTATGCCACGGTTGCACCAATCCGTCATCATCTTTAGTGTAGCACTTCTTAGCGGTGTAGAAATCCTCCCTCGGAGCGCACGGGTCTAAGTCAAACTCACCCAAAGCGTCAATTATCCACTTTGGTGTGTACCACTCGTCTGTGCGGTTCTGTCCGCGCTCAAAGGAGGTGTTCATAACTTCCCCTCCTTTACTATCTTAACATCAAATAGGTATTCAATGAGCTTTTTGCAGTTTCCCATTTCTGTAAGAAATACACTACTTCCTATCTGTTCTCCCACGGCACTTATGCTTTCACAACGTTCAGCAATTTTCTCTACTCTATCTTTAGGCACGATGAAATAGTCCTTGGAGAGCCATCCAAGTGTCATTAGGGCATAACTCTCAATGGTAAGTCGATTGGATAATTCATATCCTCTCTTGGCAGGTCGCCCTTGATAGTACAAAGAACATTCTTCTGCAAGTTTATGTATATCTTCGCTTGTCATAATTTCTTGTATTCTTCGTTAACGTCTTCGCCCCACTTCTTCACAATGACACAGATTGCGTCAACGTATTCTTGGGGCATTTCTCGGATAGCAGACCATACTGCTTCTGCAACCTTTTGTGTACCCATCTCACGTTCAATCTGAGGATGGTGTATCAAAGTCAAAACGTCAGTCGCTTTCTCTAACGTGCGTTCAAGTTGGTTGGCGCGTTGGAGACGGTCTAAGATTTGTTTTTTTTCTTTTGCGGTCATATCGTCTGAATTTTACTATTTCACTTTTCATTATCTAATAAATGCCAGAGGGGTTATTACGGGGAGAGGGCAACGGCTCCCGACACGATACTTATTAGCCTTTACTTTCACAACGCAATTCGACATCATAAATGTAAATCCACTCAAGGAATCTTCAAATTTTGCCAAATTATACGCGCCTTTAATCTTCTCAATAACCCATTGCTTGCGTTGTCTAACCTTACGAATAAACTTGTTTCGGATAGCGTACTTCACAATCATCATTGCTTTCTGCACACCGATATGAAGTTTCTCGGTAATCGTCTTGTATGATAAACCCCAATCCTCAAACTTAGTCTTATCAATGCCACAGCGTTTCGCCTCGTCCTTAGCCCATTCAAATTCCTTTTGGGACTTCGGGTTTGTCTTAGACTTAATCACTTGCTTGACGTACTCTTTTCGGATTAGGATTTCTACAATGAATTGCGCGTAAAGCGACTTCTCCACGTCGGCGACGCTATCGTAATTCAGATGGTCGAGATTGATGTTGTTTCGGTTGTTTTTCGACGCGATACGCTTGAATCTGAGCGTTGTCTTGTTTTTGCCGATAAATTCCACCAAACCGAGGTCTTTAAGCGTCTGAACACGCTTGTAGAGCGTATTATAGTGGAGTCCCGTAATCTGATGCAGTTTGTAATAGGAGAAGTCTTTGATGCACGATGTCGGATTGTCGTGCTTGACAAAGATGAGCAAAGCAATGGCGCGGATAAGATTGCTATTCTTTCCGTGCTTGTCAGCGTCCGTGACCCATTCGTTGTATTTGCTCCTCTTTATACGCATAAAAACAATGAAAGCCGTTCCAAGGTACAGGGCGAACAGCTTTCACGTTATCCGATGCCTTCAAAGAGTGCCACTCGGTAAATCTTTATGTCAAATAATTATAGATTGTCTGCTTTATTCGGGACCTGTACTTCTCGGCTTTGCTGATGCAAAGATAGCGTTTATTTCTCAATCCACCAAATTATTTTTGAAAAAATTTTACCAATTCGCTAATTTCGTCTTTGCTGACTAAGCAAGTGACTTCTATAACCCACATATTATACCTGCGGTTGTTAGTGTCTAATTTCACTTTTAACGGACGTTGGGAGAGTGAGTATAGGTTTGTACCATACACGTCAACAAAGCGAAGAGAACGCAGCGTTACGCGCAAAAATCGGGTACTTCTGAGCCAACGTTGCATGAAATTGTAGTTTAGGCTATCTACGGGTATTTCAAACACCAAATAATTGGCATCGCTTGTGTAGTATTGTTCAATCCGAGGCGAATCTATAAGGATAGTTTTCTCATACACCACCTTATCCTTGTGCTGATGCAGGAATTGTGCGGTCATTGGTTGTATCATTAATCCAAAAGTTCAGGTGAGTCATAAATATTGCCAATGACCTCTATATCAAATATCCCTGCCTTATAGCCGGGAAATAAGCAGGTCGGATTACACTCTCTGTCCGATGATTGACACATCCATTCACCGTCTTTGTAAAAAACGTATGCGTTGCGATCTTGATTGTGAAGATTCTTAAACGTAAAATGTACGATGTCGCCCTCAAAGATGTGTTTGCCGTTTATATCGTCAACACCTGTGTATTGTCCGATAGTATCGGGGACAACTCCTTTCCACTTATCATTGCCAACCTCCATATAGAGATTGTGTTTCTTGCGTTCAATGGTGCCGTTAGCGATTGTCATGCCTTGCACCCATTTACCCTCATTGAGCGTCTTTGCTCTGAAAGTTATCTGTCTCATCTTTTCTTATTTGCTATAAATTCTTTTAATGCTTTCTTCATTAGAATGATAGACATTGGAGGATAATGTTTGTAAAACCCATCGTCAACAATCATCGTTCTATACTTTTGAGGATTAGTTTCAAGGTCATACAGAAAACTCTCAGCTTGTTCCAATGATAAATTTCTCCACCATGCCTTTACGTCCTTTACACGTTGCTGTTGCTTTTTGTACCTATCATTCGCTATCTCCTCAAATTTTTCAAGGAGTGTTTCGGCATCAATCGACTTGTTAAAGTCAATCGTTACTGAGGGGATGTTGTCAAAGATATTGCTCATCTTCTTTGCTGAATTTGATTGCTATTCCATATCTTACATCCGATGGTGCAAATTTTTCACCCCATTCAGTTCTGAACTCCCGAATGTCAGTATCAATGGATAAATCAATGTCACCGCAATCATACTGCTCATTAAAGTTTCGCACAATGTCACAAATGGCGTTTCTGATGTTGTTAGCCATGTGTTCTTTCAACTCGCGGATTTGACCCAAAGTCATATCCTCAATCTTGATTTTGTCGGTCATTGCTTCTTTGGTTTAAGGTTCGACAATTCTTGTTCAAGCATCTGAATGTGCTGATAGATTGAATCCTTTAAATAAGCCTTTCCAATAGGATTCAGAGCCATTTTATTCACGGCTCTGAATCCTATCCACAACTCAGCTATCTGGCGTTTCAGACGCTTCTTAACTTTTCTTATACTTGCCATCGTGAATAAATTCTGCAAACGGTATCGCCTCTCTATGCTCCATTACATCGTGCATTGTCGAGTCGAAGTCCTTTAGAAAGTCGGATTGGGTGTAGATATGGTCGGCTAAATTCTCATACTTTTCGATTAGAGGTTGTGTATTCATCCAAACGGATTGAATTGCCACTTTCTTTTTTACGCAAAAAGGATTCCTTAAACGCACGATACTCTTTCCACTTCCCGTCTTTGCGTATCTTACGCTCCATTCTGCTTTTGAACGCACAAAAACTACGATGGCTTTTAAGTGTTGTCAACTCAAACTCTGTGGCGGCAATTAACCATTCAGACTGAAATCTCACTGCTTGTCCGTGCAAAGAATCGTTTATGATGTTATGAAGAACCTTGCGAGCGCGGAGTTCGCGTTTCAGCCTCTTCTTAGTCTTCCTTATTGATGCCATAACCTTTATTTAATTTCAACACTTGTTGTCACTCTCTTAGCAAAGTACGCACGACACTTTACCAACTTACCTTTCTTGTCGTGCTCATGGTCGGTGAATCGTATCTCGTCGTAGTCATCGCTAAGAAACCTATCCACATTCTCCTTGCTGTCCATTATGAGGTCAAGCACTGCCTTTTGATAGATTAAATGGTCTTTGTCTTTACCATACCCTTTGGGCTTCGGCTCATCGCACAAGCAATGCTCACGCAGACGATACAGCATCATTCTTGCACCCTCTGTGTATAAACCCCAAGAATGTAGATTTGTAAAACCACTCTTGGCCTGATAGGGTTCAAGTCCTTCACTCATTATCTTTCAACATTTCAGGCCGACAACCTTTCATCCAACTGAAAAAGTTGATTCTCGGCTTGCGGTCGGCATTGATTTCTCTTTCCAAGAACGCGCAGTATTCAAGCCACGATTCCTCGGTGACGTTATTCTCTACGATGTATCGCAGTTCCTCCATACTCAGAGGACACCACCAATCGGCAAGGAATAATCCACTTCCGATTTTATCAGCCATCCACCAACTTTCCTCAAACGGGAAATTCCACATCGCACATAATCGTTTGCGGTACGCTTGGCAACAAAACTCATACCATATTTTGAGATTGTCTAAGTCCATCACAAACGGATTAATCTCTAATCGAGGATTCCACTCCATTGGATTTGCAATAATACCATAAGCGGCAATATCCGCTTCGGTAACGCTCCCGTTTGTTAACATCTTTTTGAATGTTTCATCTATTCCTTTCATAACTCTATCTCAATTTCGTTGCCCGTCAAGGCGTAGTGGATGTTTTGGAGTTCGTGCAAATCTGTTATCGGTAAATCTTTGTAATAGTACAAGTCCTCGCGCATCGCCTTATCATTCCAAAAAAAGTTAGGGATGTAAGGTAGGCTGCTCTTCACTTCAAAGATTTTGACCGGTTTTATTTCAGAGTATTTGCGGAAATAACTGCGTGACTTGTCGTTGCCGTGAAAGAATCCACATTTGCGACGAGATAGTCGTTCTACACGTACTATCTCGCCACTATCTCGTAGTTTCACGTAACAACCTATTCTAAGGTCGGTCGGCTTCATAGAGGTCTGTATTCGGAAATAGGCATCCACGCTGCAACATGGTCGGTGTTGCCATCATCATCGCCATTGTACCATTTCTTTGATTCATTGTCGTATGTCATTAACGCTTTCTCAATCTTTGAGCCGTAACGTAACGCACATACGACTTCAACACTTTTAGCGGGCTTCATCTCATCGTCTGCGGGAATCCACATTGAACGCGGAGTCGTGAAGATCTCCTGCATCTTGCCGAGCATTTCCTTGAAGTCCTTGTGGGTGTCATCGTATTCGGGAAGGTCGGCATCGTTGAGCAAATACGCTTCAAATTGTTGTGCCTGCGATATGGGGTAACTCGTCCCTGTCGCTATCGCCATTCTCAACGCCTCTTGGCGGAGGGTGAGTTTGTCTACGATTTTAATTGTTTCCATATCTTTGTAGTTTTATAAAGCGGGATTCCATCACCGAAGATTTAGGAATCCCGCTGTGAGATTATTGTTTCGGTTTATAAGTGATTGTCTGAACGGCTTCATATTCAGATGCGAAAGTTTCAACTCTTGCATCCTCCCACATCATCATCTCGGACTTCAACATAGAACATCCGGTAACACCGACGAATCCATCTTCGCATTCGTACACATTAGTTGAGACTACATACCACCTATGGTTGTCCGGGTCAAGCCCAGTTGCCACTTCCTTAGGACAGTTCTCAATTTCATCCTCTACCTGCCATAGAGAATGAAAATTACCGTTATTCACGGCTTCGATAAATTCCACTACTTTCATAGGTCAAAATTCTTCTTCGGGTTGAATGGGGGGGGCAGGAGATGGCGTGGCTTTCGCTTCCTTAACTTCCGCTACGGGGACTTCATCTACGTTAACTTCAACAACCTCGTGCTGTGGTACGTCAACTACACCCTCGGTATCTTCAACCTCCTCGCGGGTCGGAATGCCGAATGTAAGCTCAGGCGCATTAGTGCGTTGGAAGAACGCCCCTGCTCGATAGCGCAGCATGAGGTCTGGCATTGACTTCCATTTCGGATTCTTTGAAATCCATCCCTCACTTGCTGCCATTTGCATATCAACAACTGGACCATACACTTTGTCCCCATCCCAATCATAAGCATAGCAACGATAACCGAAACTCGGTTTGCCAACTTCACCAACCGGCTCAAATTTGAGTTTGGTTTTGTATAAGCCAGAACTATTCACCAAAGCAATGACGAATTGCCCCGAGAAAGACGGCGTTCCGTGTACAACATACAAGCCCCTCATAAGGACTAACGGATTCAGACCCATTCGGGCGGCAAGGTCAAGCGCGATAAGGCATGAGCCTAAGTTGTTCTGCCCTTGAAAGTTTTGAGGTACGATACTACTGCTTGACAAGGCATTCGCCATTCGGATACCCGTCTCGAATCCCTCAATGGTAGAGAATACCGCGAGGTCGGTTGATGTTCTGTCGGGCTTATGTAAGTCCAATTCTTTTTCTTGTTCTGCCATAATATTTAGAATATAAATTCATTTACGTTGAGCACCTTGACGTTGGATGGGAGTTCCTCATTCTGCCATTCTTTGTAGGTGTTGGTTATATACACTTTGTCGTACACTTCTGCAACACGTTTAATGCCATCTAACTGCACTGCGTGAGTAACTGCGAGGGAAAGCGATTTGGGTTCTAATTCGCGGAGTTTTGGAGCAAGTCCTACGAATGTGCCGCCTCCGTCGCAAAGGTCGTCTATCACGAGCAAATCGCAGTCTTTTACGAGGATTGCAGCCTCGGCTTTGAAGTCAAGCAACTTGCCCGTAGCCGCGTCACGTACTTTGGAACATATCACCGCGCAAGGAATGCTTTCTCCGTACCTTTCAAAAGCACCCTTGTCGGGAGCGACAAACAAAAATTTGTTGTCAGCGCTAAATAGTTCATCCGCGATTCTTTTAGTCATGCTAATCGGGAATGAGCATTTTATCATATTATGTGAACGTGACGAATGCGGCTCAATCACTACGACTTTCTTGACAATATCAAGCGAATTTATCACATCCGCAACTATTTTCAGAGTAAACGGACGATTGATTTCAAACACTCGGTCGCAACGCATCCCCATAAGATAGTATATCGTCAAAGTGAGTATTCTCACTTCCTGCCGTTTCAGAATATCCGACAACTGCATCAGGATAAAGAGGTCGTTCGCATTGGTTATGCGACATTTTACATCGACCATTCCGTCTTTGATAGGCTTGGTGAGTTCAAGGTGAACTTCCCCATCAGGGAACGTAATCACCTTGTATCCGTCGTTCTGTGTTGTTAAGTCAATTACTTGCATAGTCTTTCGCGGATTTCTTTAAATGATGTTTCTTTAATTAATTTACCGTCCTCAAATACGGTTTCAAGACAGCCACCTTGTTCTTTCTCTTTGCTGACACAATCCGTTGCATAGTAGATACCATTCTCGTCTTTGTCAACGCGGATAAGACCTTTTAGCGACTTCTTCATACCGCTATCAGTCTTAGGTGATTTAAAGATTTCACGGGATTCGCCGTTGACTTGACACCAGGTCGCTTTCATGGCAAATCCGAGTGAATCGCGGGTGCGATACTGATAGGTGTAAGACCCGATACCAAGTACAAGATTTGTTGCTGCAAATCCTTTTTCTTCAAGTCTACGGTAAATCTCTTTCTGACGTTCAAGGGTGATAGAATCTCCGTAGATTACACCGATATGCGGGTCAAGAACTTTATATCCCTTTTCGTTGATAGTTCCGCCGAATATATCCCATAGAAGTTCGTACACGCCTTTATATTCAACCTTATCAATCATTGATTGTTCCGAAAAACACTCAAAATCATCAGGTGTATAGCCGCAGATGATATGTATGGGGTCTCCACTATCGGGGCGGATTACCAAACGACCGTCACGCGCAAGTATTTCTTCTTTTAGACGGGGGATAAAGTCAGTGATTACCTGCCACAAATCCCATGTGTCAGAAACTATGCTGACAAATCCTTTTGGGTAGATTTCAGTAATGAAACGTTTGAACGTCTCAAATTCGTCGTCCTTGCCTCCAGCGCACATAACGCTATGCTCGCTTGCCGGAACTGTCATCGCAATAAGTTCTTTCTCCGCATCGGCATTGTAGTAATCCTCAATAGCGTCAATAGCAGGTAATGTTTCGCTCCCGACAAAAGATGTCAGATGCCCCATACCACTTGTGATAGATGCTTCAAGTCCTGCCATGCCACGCATAGAAAAGTCGTGACAGAGGAATCCAAGCATCACATCAGGCGAGAATCCCGTTTTTTCAGCGTGACGTTCAAGTTCCTTACGATAGACTCTCGCCGTAGTCGCGGATGTCATAGGCAACCACAACTCACAAGACATAATCGTTTCAAGGAAGTTGGTAAGCCAGAAGAACTCGGGCAATGTATTGATTACCGTAATCATCGGCACTCGAATAGGGCAGATAGAGCCTTCGGGCAGTGACTTGATGCGAATAGGCAGATACCCGAGTTTGTGTAATGCCCGAACATGTTCTGTACCAACTTGATTTTCTCCGAGGAATGTGTCGATACGCCTTTTAAAGGATTCTACCGCTACATCTTCGGGTAAATCAAAGAAGTCTTTATTGAACTTCTCAATAAGATACTTCTTGATGAAGTACTGCACTCCGAACACTACTGCACCATCTTTCGCTTCGGGGAAGTAAGCATTACTACGCGGAGTCCAATTGGAATACACATACTCTGTGCCTTTTGGATACTGACGACGATGGTCTAACTTATAGCCATCGGTCAATAGAATTGCATTTGTCATAATAAAAAGATGCACCGCAGCAGTCCGTTACTCCTACTACGATGCTCTTAAATCTTTCTTGCTGGTAACGGACAGCATTTTTTACACCGCAAAGATACGACAAATAATTTATTTGTGCAATTTTTTTGGAATAATTTTTATTCCTCTGTCTTTGCAATATGAATTGAACCGCTCAATCTTACGTTTCAATACCTTTGCACGTTCTCTGCGTTTCTTGCGGTTGCGCGGTGGATTGGTCTGATAAAACTCTTTGAGGTCGCCCTTAATCTCATCCAACATTGATTGAGCGCGGTCATACATCTTCTGAAATCCAAAAAACTTTGGCAGTTCTGCTATTTGGTCTAATGTGAGTTGGAACGAATATTCCGTTTTTAGAGATGTAAACTTATCCATTATATCCTCTAACTCTTGGTCGGGATAAAAGCCAAATTCTTCAAAAATAGCCTTATCCTCGTCCGATACTTTCTCGGGGTCGCAGTTAACATACAATGTGTCGTGTTCACACGCGGTTGGATATGAGTGGTCTCCATCCATATACTTTCTAAAAATCGTTAATGCTTTGATTAAATCGTCCATAGTTATTCTTTTTTTCAAGTTTGTCGTATCTTTTCATTCTCGCACAATTCGTGCCGGAAGTGCAGTTTATATCAATATAGGCGGTCATTTGAGCATGAGGTAATCTATACTTCGGCATACACGCGCCCGATTGCTTGTGGCAATGTCCGCTCGGCTCTGAATAATGCCGACAACGCATCCGATACATTTCTCTTTCGGGGGATTCAGTCATAACTCTATCATTAATGTTCGTGTTCCGTCTAAAATTTCCTTGAATCCCAAAGGTTCAAGACTCCTTTTGTATGCAATGAATCGTCTCCTGTCGGCACCTTGCACAAGTAATTTTATGCCTTTATAGTAAGAACGTTTAGTTTCTAAAAAGTGCAAAAGACAATTCTTAGCCCAAGACAAACTCTTTAAACCGTCGCGCCCTGTCTGTCTGCCGTCTTGAAATCCATCTCGTCTTTTTGTTGTAATGTAAAACTTGACCCAAAGATAGCCGTCAGTCGTTTTATATACCTCAAAGCACATAATCTGCCCTGCACTATTCTTTGCTTTGTAGGTATAACTATCTTCATAACCATCATCTTTTATCGGATTTATCTCATACATACTCAAAAAGGTATATTCTCATTATCTAACTGTGTATAATCGCATCCGAATGGATCATCGTCTTCAAAGGGATTGGTCGCTGATGGATAAAATGGAATCTCAGATTCGTAGGACGGAATATCCAATGTCTGTTGCTGAATGGACTCTTGCCAATTGTAATTGATTACCTCATAGGGGTCGGACTTTAAACGGTTGGATTCTATCTCAAACCATAGTTTGACAAAAGTACCTACGGCTGCTCCCTTATCTCGACATTTGCATATTTCAATCACATTTGTGCAGGTGCTTGACAATATATCATTAAGCGTATCCTTTGGTAAAAACTCAGATGCGGCACGCTCAAAGTCTGTATTGACGCGGTGACAAATAAATATATTTTGCGCCAAGTCTGGAATATTACCACTGCCACTAATTGAATTTGGCCTAAGGAATCCTAATGATTTATTTGGATGTGCGACAAGGTGTATGCAGACTTTTAATTCCTTAGCCAATCGCACAAGACGTTTAACCATCTCTTTCTGCTTGTCATATTTATCCCCATCTAAATCACTTAAATCCATACACATAAGATTGTCTGCTATGTAAACGTCATGTGGGTCTTTTGCGTGAAGTTCTCGAATGTCATTTTCAAGTTGCAAATAGTTATCACCATACGCTTGTTCATACAGACTAACATATTGATCTATCCAAGGATCTATCCTCTCTACTATTGGATTCGGGGTAAAATAAAAAGAATTGAATTTACTCGGTTTGTTAAAAGCCTTACCCGATGCTTGTAAATATAGCCAATTTTTTACTTCTGAGTCATCTAACTCGGCAGTCCATAATGCGGTCTTATACCCTCTATTAGCGGCATTCAGAATACACATATTAAGAATCGTACTCTTTGCAGAACCTCGCAATCCGCTCCATAAACTCAAATGTCCTCGTCGAAATCCCACCATTGCCGAATCCATCGCAGGAAAGCCGGACACAACGTAATCGTCTATAGAAATCTGCGCTTTCTTTACAGACCCCAACTTCTTCCATTTCGGACCTTTCTCTTCCGTTTCGGCCTGTGGTTGAAATTCAGGTCGATGATACATTCCGTAGTAGTTTCGTTTGTGAACATACTCAGAATATGTTTTTTTATCATACGCGGAGGGGTCGAAGTGGAGTCTAAAATCCCTAAAAGAATACTGCTGGCACGAATGATGAAAACAGAAGAAACCGTAACTATGGTCGCGCATTTCAAACACCGCTGAATCGGGAGCGTGATTGCCGCAAAAAGGGCAGGTTTCTAAAACGTACTTCGTGTAATCCTTGCTATCTTCTTTCTTCGCAACCTTAATATCGTACTTTTGCAGAAACTCTTCAAGATTGAAACTTCCTATGGGTGCATAGTGATTGCTTTTAGACGGAGTTTCCGCTTTTGGCATCATATTCGCTATGCGCTCAATAAGTTCCTTTGGAGTAACCTTAAACTCATCGGGAACTTTTACCCAAAAAGATTCTCTGTGTGGACGTTCTTGTGTAGACTTACCTTTGTTTGTTGTGGTTCCGATTATCTTTGCAATACGATTTGGGTCAAATGTAGAACAGTCTACTTCGACCTCATCAGTACCAAACAACATATTCAGCACGTTCAGGAATCTTTTTACCAACTGAGTGTTCTCGTCATTATTCGCCAATGCAACGCGATAATAGCAGTGTACACCGTTCGAAGAGTCGGCTACACACGGACTCTCGAAGTTATTGTCACGTAAGAACGCATAGACTTTATTCGCAACTTGTTTTGCTTTATTCTTTTCTTCCTCCGTGGCGCAGATTCCAGAACTTCGTTTTGGGTCGAAATCGAGCATAATGATATTTCTATGTTCGATGTTAGGTGCGCTTGTAGTTTCCTTTGGATTAGCGATAATCTGATTACCTTGCAATCGTGAAAAGCATTCGGGTTTGACGGCATTCAATGTTGCATAGATACCCATACCATCGTAAGGCTTGATAGCCGAAAGCATTGTTTCAACATCCTTGAAATACCCACTGAATGTCTGTTTTCCATTGAGGATTCTGACTTCAAACAAAAACGGTTTTTCCTCACCTGTGTCAGGGTCGGGTTCGCGTTTTAGCAAATCAAACCAAAGTCTTATCGTGCGCTCGTTCATAATACAAAGTTACAAATCATTCCGCAGGAATCAAACGACTCCTGCGGACATATCATTTCCCATTCTTAAAGTCGTTCTTTTGCAGAAGCATCCGTAAGCATATCGCCTGAACAGCGAGGTCTGTCAGCGTATCAATAATGCTTTCATCGGGTACTTTATTGTCGGCGTTACGCACCAACAAATTCTCTATCCGGCAGTACTTCTCATACATCCGCGATACCAACTGCACCGCTCCGAAACGGTTAAAACCATCTTGGTAGGCATCTCCATACGTTTTATTTTTCGCCTTATATGTTCCCTCCATCTCATTGAGGATGGACATGAACGCTTTTACGTTGTCGGAATCTTCTTCAAATGTCATTGGGTCGGGAAGTTTGCGGAGATACTTTGAGAGAAGAATATAATTAGTATCATCTAATCTTACTTTAACGCTCTCACAGCCAACCCCCTTGAGTATAACACGCCCTTGCTTCCCAATGATAGATGGGTCTATATCTTTATCGTACACCACTTCCACTCTGTCGCCGACTTTCAACTCCTCGGGAGCGGATGCGATATACGATACTCCGTAATCAAACTCACTCATGACCCAAAAGATTTAAGGATATACTGTGGATGAATTTCGGTTATTTCCCCATTAGAAAGTCTAACAACAAGAAGACCATTTTCTTTATTTATATCCTTTATTTGTGCGTGTTCTCTTAATTCGCGACCACTCTGCACTAATACACGGTCGCCTACGATTAGTTCTGAAATATTCATACGAATAATAGTTTGTATTGAGTTCTTAATTTTCTGAATAGTTCGGATTTATTGAATCCGCAAGATTTAGGTTCTCTGCAAATGCCTGTCATCACGCATGGCTTGACAAGATGCGGATAGAGGTCGGGGTCAACATCTTTTACCTTGTGGCAGATGTCTTCCATAACTTCGCGTGTTTCCTTTGATACCGCACCTACACATAGACGCTTTGAAGCCATATTCATCAGCCCCTCGGCTGATACGAGGAAAGCGAAATCCGTAGGGGCGTATCTGTCAAAATTATCAGGCAACGACTGTATGATTGACACTGGGTCATCGGATCCGTCATACAGATTCTCCGCAAGTTCTGCGCACACATCGCGGAAATCTCCACCGCCCTTATCCACACGCTTGCTCTTCATCCATCCGTACTCCTCGGGAGCCATAGGATAGAGCGAGAAATGCGTTCTGAAATGATATGCCACATACTGCGGTATATTGTATAGTTTTACAAGGAATATCTGAGTCCGGATTGTGCTATGTCCGAAGCGATATGCCGATAAAAGACTCTGCTGGCTTTCTTTGCCAGATGTGAAACCATTTGCGACATGAAGCAGACGTTCATCGGTTATCTTCTCTATTTCAACTCTCCATTCTTTCATAATCCAGCAAATTCTACTGCGCAATCACGCGCATTATTCAACATATTGGTTACATCCAAAGATTGACTCGTTGGATTAATTTTCACAACCGCTGTTCCCTTGTGGGTAAGATACAAAACACCATTGCGCTCTTCAATCTTAAAATCATCGCGGATAGATTCTTCGAGTTGTTTTTGATATTCCAACTTCCGATTAGAAATATATTCGTTAATCTTGAACATAATATTCATTTGTTAAATCTTCGTAATTTACATCCTCAACCTCTCTACTATCGTAGTTATAAAAAGGAGAGTTTACGTCAAATATATACCACATACTCTTATGCTTTCATGATTGTTTCAATTAATTCTTCTGCCTCTCTTATTGCAAAGTCGCGGTCGGAGGGGTCGTTTGGGTCAAATTTAAATGACTTGATTGGAAAGTATAAGTCAGGATTAATTGTATCTTGACCTACAACAACGATAAAAGCACCACCAATAATATAAGGACATATTTGTTCAATCCATTTTAGATTCCGTCCTCCCGAAGTTGTAAGATGCCTGTAATTTCGATTTTGCTCTGACAATGCTTTATTCGCATCTCGAATACCCTCGTTGTCAATCTTTACCCTCCCCACTTCTCCAAGAGCCTTATTAAGTTCCTGACAACGTTTGTTGTACCCTGCTCTAAGAGAATTGTACTTTCTGCGATAGCGTTCACCTCTTATCGCGGTTACAATGATACCTCCGATGGCTACTGCGCCAAATATCAAATATTTTATCATATTGAATAAAAAACGAACACCCAATGCAAGTGCCACTACACAACTTACATCGGATGTTCGTAAATCGTTAATATTAGACGGTAGTGGTCGTCTTTATTATTTTTCGATTACAAAGATAAGAATATTTTCTTATATATGCAAATTTTATGAGAAATTTCCTTCTACTAATGATACTGGTCCAATTGGTAAAAAACGGTCGTTATATGGCTCTAAATCGCGGATATTATACAATACGTTATTCGTTTCCAATACCGATTCTACCGAATTTTCAAACATGAGATAATCAACAGCGAAAGTGCCTGATATGTCTTTATTAAAATTTGCACAATACACACCATCAAAAGTATTTATGTTAATACTACTTTTTAAAAACTCTTCGGAACTTGCTTTTAGAATTGCATGACTCATAGTTATTTTTGGGTGAATGATAATCAAAGCAGTGCCATCAGAATATCCATATCTACCGCTAACAGTCGCTTTGTAAAATTGGAATCCGTCTAACCCTTTGGGAGTAATTTCTGGGGGGAAGTTTATTTTTGGAACTATTTTAAACCAAAAAATCCCCCCCCCCCGAATCAGGTTGATTATCAACAACTTGCATCTCTTTTAGATGTGTAGTAGTTTCAACTTCTAAACCGTACTTTGCCATAAGTTTTTTTATTTGCAAATATAATAAAAAAGTGCGACTTTCACAAGCCACACCCCATCTTAGTCTAACCAATTAAATGTATTATGAGTTATTATCTCTTGCAAAGATACATAAGATTATTTATTTTATCAAATTATTTTTGAAAAATAATCAAGTATTTTTGTTTCAGTTATCTTTACCAACTCCACATCCGCAAGATACCCACGAATCATTTCTTCATATTTATACTTCGCGACATCGAATGTAGATGCTTGAATCAATGCTGATACTGCTGATTTTCTTTCTTTCCCTGTTCGCTCATCCGGTGTGATAACATTGTATACTGCATGAAAGTATCGGTTATCTTCATCATCATCGGTTAAGACTTCTGAATAATTAATCCGTTTGACAGACTTTGTTTCGTGGTCGGGGAAAAATTCAGATATTTCTTCCTCAAAACGAATAGTGGCTTCTGTTATTGAAAGAGCCTCTATGAGATATTTTTCGGTAAACTTTTTTTCTTTACCACCATCGTCATGACCTTGACGTTGTATTGTAATTTCGTAAAACATATTAATGATTTATAATTTAAAAACGTAGACCGTTAAGAGTATCCGGAACGTTTTTGGTTGGATTACTTGGAGATTGTGGATTTTGTGACTGCACGGATCCCTCTTTTCTCCATTCTTTGAACAAACCAATCTGTACGCACTCCCCATCGTTACGCGCTATCACAAGTTCGTGGGTATTAAAGTATGTGTCGAGTTGATTCATTTTTCTCAGTCTTACATTTATGAATTTCTTACCGTTTTCGTGGTTCGTCTTTATATCGGAAAGAGGAATATCATCAATACACACTGAACCTGTGAAAATACACTCATCACTCCCATTTAAACCTCGAAAGGTCAAGTTAGATAAATACCGCTTATTGTTTTCTCCGTTGCGAAAGATAAGAGATTTATCAATGTCTGACAATACAATTACCCCATCAAGTCTGATGTCTGTCGCGTTGTTGGTGCGGTCAATTTTCTTTGAGGGAGTGCGGTCGTGTTCGTACACCCTGCCTAAATGCGCAGTGCGCTTGTGATACCCGAAGTCGTAACTCTTCTGCAAATCTTCGGGGGAAACATAGGTCAACTGAATATCATGCGTTATCATCTTCTCATTCGGTTCGCGTTCCGCAAGACGACAAATGAAATACCAATTTCCTTGTTTCCCCTTTTTGAGTTGATTCTGCCTCGTGGGAATTACAAGGCATACTTCTTCCCTCCCGTCGATGATTTCGGTACGTTCCAGAACCAAAGGCATCCTTGAAACAAAGACGTATGCCAAGTAATCCATATCAGCAAATAGTTAGAGTTTTGTATTTCTCATCAACGTACAATAGTACCATCTGATTATCGCAGTCAGGTAAATTGCTATCCACGATACCCTCCGCGTTGTCAATGAATATAGGGAGATTCAGACCAGCGTTGGCTTGGAACGCTTGTGCCAAATCAACCCCGATAAGGATTTGAGTAGCGTTGTTCTGAGAGCCACTGCCGACACTACGGGCAGTCAGCGTACACACGTCTACGAGTTCTCCAGCTTTCGTCAGTTCGGTCATCTCAACGTGGGAATAGTGCAGATACTTATTGGCTCTGTCGCGCACGATAAAAGCCCATTCGCGCTCACGCTCAACACATTTGTCGAAGAGTCCTTCAAGTCGGGCAAGTTCGACACCTACCTCGGATTGTTCTTTTTCTTTCGATTCAATACGCTTTAATCCGTTCTCTCGCTCTACACGTTTACCACAGATAATTAGCAAGTCAACGATTCCGTCATTGAGTCGATTCTTCTCTGCTATGAGTTCCGCTGAATCTATCTCTGGTACAACGGTCAGATTAGCCTCCATATCGGCTATCTCTTTTGTCAGAGTTGCATAGATGTCAGATTTTTCAAAAGGAACAATATTAGTTTTTGCCAATGCAAGTTGCGATTCGAGTTCGTCAATGCTCAACAACGGCTGAGATTCGGGAAGTTCCTCTATCTGCTTTGTGATACTCTTTTCAAGTTCCTCTTGTCTATCACGTTCATTTTTAGCGCGGACTCCGTTCTCTACGATTATAGCGCGTCTTTTTGAGCGTTCATCATAGACCTTTGTACGAATTTCGGCAACCTTGTCGTAGGGCAACGGCTGACCGCAAGACTGACACACTTGATTCTCGTCAAATACGCTTGCGTCAAGTGCTTCTTTCTCAGCATGGAGTCTATCGCGTTCTGCTTTGTAGTGCAGATAATTCTCATGCGCTATGTCGCGCTGCTGAATCAAAGAACGGCGTTGAGATTCAACAAGTTCGTTATTCTTACGGATTTTGTCGTTCTGTAAATCAATTTCATTGATTTTGTCGGACAACTCAATCACTTTTGCGTGTTGCTCATTATTCCAATCAATACTGGCTTTATCAAGTTCACGCTTTTTCTCATCAATCGCTTTTAGTTCCGCATTGCGTTTCTCAACAAAAGGCTTATTCGCTTCGCCAAGACCAAGAATCTCCTTGTCTATCTTGGATATGCGGGCTAACTTTTTTTCGCGTTCTTTCTCGGCTTCCTCAACTCCATCAAGACTCGGAAGCATGGTCTTCATACCCTTGATTTCAGTTTCAAGCGTTTTTGCCGATTCCTTCTTAGGGTTGATTTCCTGACGAAGTTTCTCTTTTACGGCTTCAACCGCATTGCCTTTGAAAGTCTCGTCTTTTTCAAACTTCTCAATCATCGGCTCAATAATTGCGTAATTGCCTTTCAGTTCTGATTTGTCAATCATCCCGACCATATCGGAGAAGTGCTTGCGCAGTTTCTTCCAATCCAACGTCTGATAGTAACGGACGTTGAGCATAAGTTTAAGTTTGTCGGTCGGGGCGAGTAACGATTCCACACGTTCCTTGTAGACGTTTGCACTTACGGCAAGTCCGTCAATGTAGAACGTGTATTCATCGGATTTGTCTTTGACATACTCTAACTTACCACGCGGACGCACCCATTTCTGTTTGGCAACGCGCTTGAAGGAATATTCAATACCATCAATGTCGAACGTTCCATCCACGACGGCGGGGATTGCGTTTTCAGGAGTGAAGTCAAGTGTTGTATCATATAGTTCGTAGTTGGTTCTATCCTGCGCGTCAACGCCCATAAGAAGCCAAAAGAAAGCGTTGCATAGCGTGGACTTGCCCGCTTCATTTGTACCACGGATTATCGTGCGCCCATCGGAGAAGTCAAAGGACATTGACCGTCCTTTGAAGTTCTCCAAGTTTATTGATTTGAGGGTTACTTTTTTCATTTCTGTTTAAATTGATGAATCATCCATTCGACAAGTAATATTATTAGTCCGATAAGTCCGAATGATATAGTTACCGCGAGTCCTCCCCACAGAGGTGCAGTAACCCACCACCACGACCAATCAATCACACCGCATAACTTCAAAACAAGAAATGCGATAAACAGGAGTCCTAAAAAACTCACACCACCCGAAGCGGTATTGCTAACCTTGTCTTTCATTTCTTCGCAGATTCGAGTGATTTCTTGCGATACTCCTTGAACATCTTTTCGAGTTCGAGCGATGCTTTGCGGGCGCGGACACCTGCGGCTTTGTTGCCTTTGTTGACATTGAGATTGAGGTCATTGTTGAACTCAATCATCTTCGCTTGAATACTGTCAAATAATTCTTGCATAATACGTTGATTTTATTGATTGTTTATTGATTGGTTGAGCCGAATCCACCTTTACGGTTTGACGGCGAAAGTTCGTCTACGATTTCCATAGATTCAGAAAATACTGGTACTATGAGCATCTGCGCGATACGGTCGCCTTTTTTCAAAAGAAACTCGCATTCGTGATTGTTGATAATTACACCACATTCCCCACGATAATCTTCATCTATAAGACCGAATATCACGTCAGCATTCATTCTTGTCTTTTCAAGATTTGCATACTGACCTACTTCCACAAGCCCACAACAACCATTCTCTGCTCTCTGCGTTTTGCTGATAATTTCGTAGCCCTCCATGCCTTTAGATGAATACCCACTGCGCGGATGCACCTCGGCGGCGGTATGCGGGTCAAGTTCAACGCAGAATCCGAGCGGGATTACATTGCGCCCTCGCTTCACCACGGTATCTTTTGGGACATACAAGTCGTAGACCGCTGAACCCTCAGTTGCGCGTGTCGGCAATTGACGCAGTTCGTTGTCTTTCGTGAATTTGAATTTCATACATCAAAAAAGCATATTATCGTCAGTTGATGCGAAAGGATTGCTTTGTGGCGCAGGATTCTGCGGATATTGTGGCTGCTGATACCCCCGCGGAGCGGTCTGCTGGTAGACGGGCTGATTCTGCGGTTGCTGATAGCCACCTTGATTCTTTGGTACAATTTCTTTTGCACTACCGATAAAGGGGAGATTCTTTACCGCTTCATCTCCGATACGCTGACGATACGCTTGTGAGGGAGAAAGTTTGATGCCGTGCGTCTTGCCGTATTGGTCTACTCCATTACGTTTCGCCCACATAGCAAGGTTTATATATACCTTGCCTTTATCTGATAAGAACAAGTCTGCATCCTCAATCGGAATATAGAGAAACTGCTTGCCGTTTTGATTCGTCTGAACTTGCGCCCCTTGCAGGTCGGTCAAGCAGACTGATACTGAATAGTTTGACATTATTTTTATTAGTATATTAAACTTGTTGCAAAGTTAATAAAATTAATCGGAATTTTTGTAAAATATTCGAGGAAATTTTAGTAAAAGTTTTAATTAATTGTCATTCAATACCCTCTCCCATACTGCGGGATTGTTATTATTCTCACGATAGTTTAGAGGGTGTTCATCCTTCCACTCTTGCGTTACAGACTTTTGTTCAAACAGTCGGCAGAATCCGTCTGTAGAGCGACGGTCTAAAACATATTGGTCTATCATTTCCTGCAACTCTTCAATAGATAAATTCTCGTTGAGGTCGCAGACGTACATTGTGATTTTCTTGAATGTTGCCATAGTTATATATCATCAAATAATGATTTTTGTTCTATCGGTTTGAATTTATCGTACCACTTAAGTGGCACGAAGATTTTTTCTATTTTCTTTAAGCCATTGTTAGTGGCGGAGAAGGTGCTTGTTCGTTCCTTTGACGCTATGCACTTGAATCTATCTTCGGGTGCCCAATATTCCGAAATGAATACGGGTACATCTTGTTCTTCCGTCCACTGCCAAAAAGCATCGTGGTCAAAATCATCTTTGCCTGTATCTCCGTAGCCGCCTGTATTGATATAGGGCTTGTCGGCATAAATTATTGAGTCAGGGAGTATTTCTATATCGCGATAGTCCGCTATGCGACATTCATACTCCCCGCCGAAAAAGGGGAATTCCTCGCAAGCCCTCCTCCGCTCCTCTGATTGCAGTCTGTGAAGTTCGATTGGATTCTGTTGTAGGCTTCGGCGGATTGCAGGGCTTGCAACGCTCTGACAGATAGGTGATTGTGTGGTGAGGGGGGGGGGATTCGGTTCGAGGTGTTGAAGCCTGTATGTAGCCTCTGCAATCTCTCCATTGACTCGTGGCGATACGTCGGGTGCCCCCCCCTTAAATCCTAATACTGAGGGAATTAACTTACAGACCTCGCGAAATTTCAACCTCCGCTCATTAGGCGTAGGGGCGAATATCATTTCGTGGACGGCTTTCTTATAAGGCTCTATATCCTTGCCGTAAAGGTATGAGCGTCCGTCATTGCCGAAACTCCAAAGAAGTCTGATGTATGGTTCTTCGTCCTTTCGGGCAAAGAAATCCTCACGGCTTATCCACTCCGAGCCGTCGGGGAAATTGCCATCAAAACAATCGCGTAGCAACTCAACGGAATTAGATATATCGGAAAAGTGAACACACTTCCACTTGCCCGACAATAACGCACAATGCGTTATCGCTCCACCTCCGCTGAATATATCGTAGAGATGCGTAGCGCGTGGTAAATGGCTGACAACCCATTCGGCTATCTTGCTTTTAGAACCCATGTATGGCAAGCCATATCGTCTGCTCATAATTCTATCTCTTTCGGATTAACATACCACACATTCTTCCAATCATCGCGACTAATAAAGCCGTCAAATTCGGCGGAATATGCGTAAACATCTCCAAGTTCGGATATGTTGCCGATAGCATAAAATATCGCACTACACGTACGCTTCTCTATCCGCAGAAACAAATCCTCATTAATTAACTCCGAAGGAATTTCCGTTATGTTTTTCCAATTCATCTTCTTTATCCTTTAATTCATTCTCCTTTGATTTCAAGAACTCCTTAAATGAGCGGAGTTCTTCACGCAGATGTAAGTATTCCAACGCGCTCTGAATAGTTCTCTCATAGCGAATCGCTTGCTTGTAAATACGTGCGATAGCTACTATACAGGACGCAACTGCAACCGCGCCAATCGCAGCAAGGATATACTTCCCTAATGCAGCATCATAGGCAATTATAAAGAGATTTGCCACTAAAAGCCCTGTAAAAATCACTATCCACAAGAAACAGTTACATATTGTTTTCATCTAAAAAATATTTGGTCGTTATTATTTCGTTTTTGTTTACTATCAACAAGAACGTCAGCAGCGACATTCATAGCAAACTGCTTCATATCCTCGTTCATTCTGTAATTGTCTGAATCAACTTTGTCTATGTAAGCACAGATACGTTGCAACATCACGTTATTCTCCCGTGTCAGGCGTAGTAACTCATCCATCATCTCTCATAGAAATTACACATTCCTACACACTGACTTTCCAATCCGTCAAAATCCGCAAGAATGTAGTGAGTAGTTCCACCCCATTCTTCGGGAGTGCGAGTATCATTATACTTTGTTCGGGATATATGCACATTCGATGCATGGGGATATTCTGCCAATATCACTCTTTGTAAATCATACAATCCATACACCTCACGCATAGTAGCAATACTTTCTTCAAAACTACTGCGGTGAAACCTTAGATATTTCTTCATATTTTTAATTTTCTTTTAATATGCGCATTCGCGTGTTTTATACACATATCGACAAATGTTTCATTGTCTACAATAAAATCCGCCATATCTTCATTCTTAGAACGAAGTGTTACTCCTGCTATCTCAGAAGACAGTTTGCATAACTCATCTACTTTATGTCGAAACGAAAAGTCAACTATGCCATGTTCTTTCAACAGAGATTTGGCTATCTCGCAGGCTTCATTCGTAGCATCTGCCAATAGACTGATACGCAATAATGCTTTGTAAACTCCATTTTTCACCATTTCTTCTTTGTTCGACAATACAGAAAATACCGTGGCGGATTCATTCTTACGGAGTTTATCAATTTCTTTTTCAAGAGATATTATCTTCTCTTGATTGCGTTGCATCCATATAAAGTCATTGTTCTGCATCGCAAGTTGCCGGTATTGATAAAGTTTATCAAGTTCCGACTCTTTTCTTTCAAGTCGTGTCATAAAATAAAGAATCCCAAAGGAGTGCTTGCACACAACTCCCAAGGGATACATAAGTTTTCTATTCCACATCTGTCAGAGGTGCAAGTTGACGGTCGTGTTGATAATTGGTGGCGGGAGGCGGACTCGAACCGCCGACCTTCGGGGTATGAACCCGATGAGCTACCACTGCTCCATCCCACTATGTTTGCCGAATCAGAAGGACTCGAACCTCCAACCTCACCGCCTCTTGCAGTGCGCTCGTGCCCATCGAGCTGTGATTCGTTTTTGGGTCTTTCATCGTAGTACTCCGAATCAGACCATCGCCTTTCGACGGCACTGCCATAGCGACTATGCCTATGACGGTGACTAACATGGTGCAAAATTACAAAATACTTTTGAATCCTGCAAATATTTTGGGAAGAATTTTCAGAAGTCGAATAAACTTTTCTGCGCAGACTCGTTCTCGGTGTCAATCCATAACTTCCTAAACAGATGATACAAAACATCTACCGTTATCGAATTACCTGCAAGACAATAACATGCAGTTTTACTACATACTGCGATAATCTTCTTTGCATCTTCATCGCTTACTCCTTGCAATCTAAAACACTCAATTTGTGTTAATTTTCTCACGCGCCACAATCCTCCATCCTGCCAAAGATAACCTTTGCCGTTCTCGTCCTTCAAGACGGTCTTGTCGGGAAGATTCTCAAAAGAGAGTTTCATCGGTTCACGCACAATCTTCGGAGATTTGTAATCCGTAGCGACAACAGTTGGGAAAATCTCGGAGAAATCCATTATACCGAACTCCTTGCGTGGGTCACATCCGATTTGAGGCTCCGCCACCATAGAATCCTTTTGCACGGTGGTTATGCAGTTTGCAATGTTGTTGCCAAACTCTAATCTTTGATCCGTTGGCGCACCCTTGGTACGGTCGGACGGATTATCGGGATTCCTGCCACGCATCGCTACCGAGATGGGTTCAAGAATCTTGGGAGCGTGAGCCGTGGTTATCGTAGGACACTCATTGTCGGGATGGGTTATCTGCATCTCGCTTATACCTGATTTAGAATCATCGGCTTGAAAGAATCTAATATTGCCGTTTGGCATTACCTTGCTTCTTATTCGGGATTGTCGGTCTCGCTCAATGGGTTCTTTTACAAATTGATCTGTATTCCAACCGCCACCTGTAAATGTATGCACGGTATTCGCAACGTCTTTGTCGTGATAGTCAACTACATTGCCCTTTTTATCACGTGTATAGCCGAGGATGCAAGGCTCTAAAATCTTCGTCATACGATTACCTCCGCTACAAGTGTCAAGACACGGTGCGATGCCCTCGACATCGTACACGCGCCCTGCCTGCGCGTTGTTGTCGTAGATTGACAATCTCTGCCATAAACAAGGCTCACCACCGCGCCCGTCGTGAGCAGTCAGACACGGAGCCGTGTCTGACTGAATACTGTTGAATCCCTGAAATTCCATCTTGCGATTGAGGGGATGAATAGAGATTCCCTCCTTAATCGCGGGGTCTGTTTCCCTCTGCCCATATCGGGTTGTGACACAACCCGATATTTCATCCTCCGTATGGAACTGAGCCTTGAATCCACATCCCTCCTCTACTTTGCGGTCGCAATGGGATATTATTCTCAGAAGTTGCTCCAGCTTGAAATAATAACTATCGTCCACCGTGCCGTAGGGTTCGAGTATATCCTTGATTCTTTTCTCCAATTTAAACGGCTTTGGAAAGTGGTAACTTTGCCCCCCCCGGATACTTAGCATAAAAATACGTTCCCTGTTTTGCGGGCAGCCGTAGTCTTTCGAGTTCAGAACCTTTGCATAATTGGTATAGCCGTAGGATTCCAATTCGGCTTGCCATTTATTGAATCCACGTATAAACTTCTTTGATACAACTGCTGAAACATTCTCGAATAAAATATACTTGGGACGTTTGGCAATAATAGCCTTGCGACATTCCCATAACAATGATGAACGTGTGCCACTTCCCTCTTCTGCGCCAGCTTGCCGTCCGGCCACTGAAAAGTCTTGGCAATTATGAACGATTGCACCATTCGCAGTGTAGGAGTTATCATTTTCAACTTCCATATTGTAGACGGTCTTTTTTTCATTAAGTTCAACAACCTCATTTATCGGAAACCATACATATCCGTCTTCATAAAATGCCTTGTCCTGTTTACGCTTTTCGGGATGCCAAGCAATAGTGTAGGAGTCTCTTTGATTTACAATTCTTCCTTCTATTACGGTTGTCGGATTTCTCTTAATCCAATACATACGAACAGGACATTTGTAGGCTTTTACGATACAGTGCTGAATACCATACATCAACTCTTCACTTACCGTTGTAGCCTTATATTCATTTCCAGTATAGCACCCATCTGAATCAACATATCCTTGAACGAAAGACTGCAATAAATGTATTGGTAGATTTATAGTTTCCTCGTCTATTTTCTTGCCGTGGGCATAATATCCGTATCTGTCAACGAAAGCGACAAGTTCATTGCTTGATATAAACACTTTCTCTACGGTTCTTTCTTTTACACTGTGGCTGTGAATGCCGCAATTCTCTAATGCTTCATATAACGATTCGCGGTTTCTCTCAGAACAACATATTATAACACTACTACCGTATTTTTCGTTAATTCTCTTCCATCCATCTCCTACATAACGACCCATTAAATACCAAAATGATGGATTGTTAAACAGTGGTGTAAGTTTGTTCTCAATTTTCTTCCATCGGGTAGCAATAATTCCATCCCATTGTGGCAACTGCGATTTTTGGTTTACTGCATAACCTACATAATGGTCGTTTGTTAATCGTTCTGCATTAACCCACTCTGCATCTGTAAACATTCTATCATACGACCTGCGGTTGTTATTCCATTGTTTATATCGCTTGCGAGCGAGGAACGGATGATTGGGAGTGCATAGAATATCTTTGAAACACATTCCGCGAACCTTAATGATTTTTGAGTCATCATTATGCCCTACTGCTATTACCCTTTGGTATTCGTTGGTATGCGTCAAAACTTTGTCGTCTGTTGTAACTTGTTCAATCGGTATATAGCCACGCTCTGTATGAACCAAAGTTCCCGCCACAAAGCAAGGACTACTCATTGTGAATAAATCGAAGTCCGGCACTTCATTCCAATCAATCTTAGAAATATCGCCATAGCACGGCGTATCTCCGTGTACGGCGTTGTACGCTTTGATTGCCGACGGTTCTATTTCGGATATGCCGACAAATTCAAAATCAAGTATATCAGGATACTCTGATTGAAGTCTTTTTAGAGACATCGCTTGTGAACCATAACCGCTGAATGCCTCGAATACTCGTATCTTATTCATATATGCTATTGTTTTAGGGTAAAATCGGGACAATCCATCTGACCCATTATGCACATTGTTCTTTTCATGCAGATTCCATCTATACACCATTTGCAATCCATTGACCTCTTGATAGCATCTTTTAATTCTACCGGTTCATCCTCCCAAGTCAGCTCTCTGCCTATTAGTTTGGCGATTGAGCCTTTGGGGAGTTCAATACACGGGTATGACTCGCCATGCTTGTCATAATTCGCCCTCCAAAAGTCCTCACCATCCTCACGATAGGGTGATACTTGGTCGTAAATATATTCCGTTCCGTCTTTGTCAACGCTTAAATATGTCATATCAGTCCTCCTTTCTATCGTTTAGTGTGGCAGAGAATAGTAGTTTGCCCTCTGCGTCAGTTATATTAACCGTGTCGGTGTTATTCTTTTGGCAATATCTCCTTAGATATGCTTCAAAAATACCGATTGCTTCTTCATCGGTAACAATGCGCCTATCTTGGCTCATAAGGTTTTTAGACTTTATTTTCTTAGCCAAATAGACGTGACCGCTAATTGCGGCTGGGTAAAATTCATAATCTCTTGCTGCCATGTCAGTCCTCCTTGTTTTGTTTGGGTATTATTGAGATGCTTATGCTACAATCGCACATCGCATCAGGCCATCGTAATTCAATTTTCATAATAGTTCTTGATTTTCTTGCGGGTGAAAAAGAGCATAACAACATCTCTATGCCCTCCGTAGTTGTCTATTACTTGCACAAGTTCAAAGCCTTGCTCGCTATATTTGCGCAGGTTTTCTTCAACCCTGCATTTGTCAGAATATACGTTGATATTCTCCACTTCACTCGGAGCGCAATACATCTTCTCAAACGCTCTCTTGCCCTGCCTTACTTGCAGGACTATCCGCACGGCTAACAGCACGGCGATGATGATTAGTAGGGTGTCGGTCATTTCTTATTGGTTTTAAGGTCGATAGATCTGTTTTCAATCACCCAGCATAAGAGGTGAAATAGTGCGTCTATGAGTTCTGTTTGGGTTTCAACATATCCACCGCCCAAATAGTATGCAGTCCACGCCATATAGTCATCGTCAAACTCAAAACCTAAAGGATTATTTTTGCCATATTTGTCTATTAACATTTTCGGGAGGATAGCGAGCAAGTCGGTGAGGGTGAATTTCGGCATCCATCCCCAAGGTTTAGCATATTCGGCATTGCCTTTAAGAACTTCGGGATGAATGGGAACAAACCCCTTTATACTCGCCAGCTTCGAGTCAACACCCAACTCAATGAGCTTGGCGGATTCTTCTATTGTTAGTTCGGTTTTCATTATTCTATCGGTGTTATGGTTATTCTTACTTTCTTTGGTTCGGTGTTCCAAGTGACAGAGGGGAAAGATGTTGTCGGGAGTTCAAGATGATGTCCATCGGCATCATCCCAAAAGCCGTATGTCACATCACTCCTATCAGCATAATCTCGTATCGGCTTTTCATTGTAAAGATTGATAAAGCCATCTTCATCTCTTGCAACCCAGCCCTCAATCGTTACTTGTTTTGGGTTGCAGAGTTGTTCCTTTAACTGTTCCAACGCTTTCTGCTGCTTGGCTATGTCAGCTGCTGTATATTTAGTGTTCAGAATCTTTGCAATCTGCTCATCTGACATATTGTCAATTGCTGCTTGTAATTTAGGGTGTATCTTTTTCATTTCCTTTTCTTTTCCTTATCATTTATTGTTTTGATAAACTCCTTAGTTAGACTTTCAAATTCCAATCCGAGTTGAATCATAATTGGGAGTTTATCTTCAAATACATCTGCATAGTTTCTCATTTCTCCTCCTCAAAAAGCGAGCCGAAAAGTTTATCCATCAGTTCAAGTTTGGCTTGATATACTCCAGCCAAGGCGATTTTCTCACCGATTGGTTTTTCAAGCATCTGTTTCTTGTCAAACTCAATAATAAGACGTTGGCGTTTGATGAAGTCTTTTCCTATGATTTCATAGTCATTGACTAAGACTTTCAGGGCTTTTTCAACATTCCTGATTTCTTCGTGGAGGTAATAATCATCACCTGCTGTAAGTTTTTCAGCGATTTGTCTCGCTATCTTCTTTATTTCTTCGGGGGTTGACATGGCTATTTCTTTTTTCTCATTTGTTGTCCGAAGTATCTTTCCCAGTCGCCTGCTGAATATCCACTATGCTTAAAGCCGTTACGCTCGTTGTAGTTGATAAGCCACAAAGCACAACTGTGTCCTATACTTGCTGATACCTTTTTACACATCTTAGAGCGATTGTATAGCATCTCTCCATGTCGGTATGCGGATTTGCACCATCCATATACGAGAGAAGCGAATACAATTATTATCGCTATGCTAATCAACAAGGCTCCTATTACACCTATCCAATAGAAAACTGTTACTATCATACTCCCTCCTTGTCAAAGTCCATGATGTTGTCGGCGGTAAGATTTCTCATAGGAGAAAAATCATCCATTTTATAATATATCTCCTCGTTATCCTTAAGCACAAAGGATAAGCCTTCAATCTCACATCCACATGGCTCTATGCTCGCATCAAACTCCCTCAGAAGCGACTGCAAGCGTGTGAGGAAAGCGGTGCGACGGTCAAGAGGTTGGATGGGTTCAACATCTGAGGCTGGGAGTGTTAGAAACACCCCGTATCTACTGAATGACACATATAACTCATCATCGTCAATGTCCTC
>NZ_JAAVCB010000079.1:0-12455 GCF_014802555.1 Clavibacter sp.
CATTACCGTGGGACATCGAGGCCTCCTGGCGATGGTTGAACTGAACAGCTCCATCAAGCCAGGAGGCCTCTTCACACGCCCCGAAGTGTCACCAACGTCATGGCCGAGTACACCTAGGCGCGGCCGTCCACCACCCGGAATCGCTCCAGCACGATCTCGGTGTCGTCGTCGAGGGCGAACCCGTCGGGCAGCTCGGCGAGCACCTCGGCGGATCCCCAGAACCCCTCGTGCCCCGCGCGCCACTCGGCGACGGTCGTGAACCCCTCGCCCTCGTCCACCGCGTGCGCGAGCGGCACGTCGGCGAGGCGCGCGACCTCGACGTACGTCGTCTCGACCACGAGCACCGGCCGGCCGTCGGAGTCGATGACGGAGCCGCGGGATCCGACGACCGGCAGCTCCTCGTCGTCGGCGTCGTACTGGATGAGCAGCGAGCTCGTCGAGGTCTTCTCGCCCGACGCGATCGCGGCCACGAGCTGGTCCCGCAGCGGCCCGGGGAACGCGAACTCGACGGGAGGGAGGTCGGGCTCGGGCGTCGTCGTCATGTGCCGATCGTAGGAGCGCCGGGCGTGCGAGCACGCAGCCCGCACCGCTGCCGTCAACCCCCTCGTGCTCCCCGGTCGTGCGCTCCCGCTCGGGCCAGGGTGGAGGCGACCCCACAGCACGAGGAAGGCGCACCCCATGAGCGAGATCCGCAACGGCGGCAACCAGTACGAGATCCAGGACCCGATCGCGCAGTACCCGTCCCCGCCGTTCCCGCAGCAGGAGCAGACGGGCCCCGGCGACGAGATGAAGTTCGAGCCGACGCCCGACCACGGCCAGGACAGCTACGTCGGCTTCGGCCGGCTCGCGGGCCGGAAGGTCCTCATCACCGGAGCCGACTCCGGCATCGGCAAGGCCGTCGCCATCGCGTTCGCGCGCGAGGGCGCCGACATCGCCCTCAACTTCCTCGACGAGGAGCTCGAGGACGCGCGCGACACCGCGTCCACGATCGAGCAGGACGGGCGCACCGCCGCGCTCGTGCCCGGCGACATCTCCGACGAGACCACGTGCGGCGACATCGTGCAGGCGTCGGTGGACGCGCTCGGCGGCCTCGACTGCCTCGTGATGGTCGCGGGCTACCAGCGCAACGAGGACGACATCCTCGACCTCGACTCCGAGCAGCTCGACCGCACGATGAAGACCAACGTGTACTCGCTGTTCTGGCTGAGCAAGGCCGTGATCCCGCACCTGCCGAAGGGCGGCAGCATCATCACGACGAGCTCGTCGCAGGCGTACCAGCCGAGCGCGGACAAGATCGACTACGCGGTCTCGAAGGGCGCGATCCGCAACTTCACGCAGGGGCTCGCGCAGCAGCTCGCGCCGAAGGGGGTCCGCGTCAACTCGGTCGCGCCCGGCCCGTTCTGGACCGTGCTGCAGCCCGTCGGCCAGTCGGCGTCCGACGTCGAGGAGTTCGGATCCCAGTCGGTCTACGGCCGCCCCGGCCAGCCCGCGGAGATCGCGGCGACGTACGTGTTCCTCGCGAGCCAGGAGTCGAGCTTCACGAGCGGCGAGACGATCGCAGTCACGGGCGGCACGCCCGTCCACTGACCGGACACGCAGCGGCCACGGCCGGGGCGGCGGGGCGCGTCAGAACAGGCGCGCCCCGGCGTCGTCCCCGTCTCCGTCATCGAGCGGGCGCTCGGTGCGGAGCACGGCCGGCCCGACCGTGAGGATCCCGTCGCCCAGCAGTTCGCAGCGCACCCCGCCGTGGCCGCGGAGCGCGCGGAAGGCGCCGGGCGCGAGCATCACGTCCATCCACGCGCACGGGTTCGCCGGGCGGTGGCCCTGGAACTCGACCGGCCCGTGACCCGAGTCGATGCTGAAGCGCATGCCGCGCAGCCGGTCGACGTCCGCGCCGCGCAGCAGCACGTTGCGGCGGGTGTCGACGGGATCCAGCCCCGCGTCGACCCCGAGCTCCCGGGCCACGCGCTCCACCTGCTCGACGGCCATCACCGTGACCGCCGCCGTGCGGTGCGCGCGCTGCCCGAAGTAGCGGTCGCCCACGATCCCGAGCCCGGCGCGCACGCGCACCGACGGCCGCGACGGCGGCTCGCCCGGCTCGTCCCGCGGGCCGTCGGACGGGCGACCCTCCAGCCGGTGCACCGGCGAGGCGACGAGGAACGCGACCTCCACGCGGTGCTCGAACGGGAGGTCGGCCATCCGGGAATCGTACGTCCCCCTACCACGGGGTACGTCGGCCCGGGGCAGACCGTCCACTCGTGGCTATCATCGATGAGCGGGACGGGGTGACCGCATCCGGGGGGTCACGTGGGCGAGCTTGCTCCCTCCGACGTGCCGCGCGGTCAGCGCTCCCGCGCGCAGGCCGTGTTCCGCAGCATGACCTTCTCGAAGCCGCTGCACGCGCAGCTGCCCTTCATCCTGAGCCTCGCCGTGGTCGGCGTCGTCGCGGGGACGGGGGACCTCGCCTCCGTGGCGGATCCCGTGTTCGTCGCGGGTGCCGTCATCGCCGCGATCGTCACCATCGTCGCGGCCGCCGTCCCCTGGGATCGCATCGACTCCGACTGGGTGGCCGTGCTGCCCATGCTCGACTTCGTCGCGCTCGCCCTCTGCCGCGACGCGATCGCCGACCAGGTGCCGTCGACCACGTTCCTCCTCGTGTTCCCCGTGATCTGGCTCGCGTACGCCTTCCCACTGCACGTCCTGTGGCTCGGCGCCATCGGCACGGCGTCGGTGCTGGCGCTGCCCTACGTCCGGGCGGGCACCCTGCCGGACGGCACGACCGGCTGGTCGCACCTCGTCGTGCTCCCCCTCGTGATGCTCCTCGTCGCCGTCGCCGTGAACCTCCTGGCCCAGCAGCTGATCCGGCAGCACGCGCGCCTGGAGGAGATGCAGCTCGAGCTGACCGGCACGCTCGTCGACCTGCAGGAGCGCAACTCGATCATCGACGGCGTGCTCGACGCGATCGACGACACGGTGACCGTCCTCGACGCCGAGGGCCGTGTCATGCTGCGCAACCGCGCCGCGCACGACCTCATGGCGCTCGCCGACCCCCTCGACCCGGACGATCCCATGCTCGGCCGTCTCGTCTACGAGGAGGACCGCACCACCGTCGTCCCGCCCGAGCGGCAGCCCGTGGCCCGCGCCCGGGCCGGTGAGGTCGTCGGCCGCGAGGTGTACTGGGTGGGCGACGGCGGCGCGCAGAAGGCCGTGCTCGCGTCGATCTCCCCGCTCGTGGACGGCGCGGGGCGCACCTTCGGCACGGTCGTGGTCAGCACCGACGTGACGGCGCTCGCGCTCGCGGTCACCGAGCGCGAGGAGTTCGTCGCGAGCGTCTCGCACGAGCTGAAGACGCCGCTCACCTCGATCCTCGGCTACGTCGAGCTCATCGCCGACGACCTCGAGGAGGACGACCTCGACGACCGGATCACCGCCGCCCGCCTCGCCATCGTGGAGCGCAACGCGCAGCGCCTCCTCGGGCTCATCGGCGACCTCCTCACGGCGGCCCAGCACCGGCTCGCGGTCAACCGCAACCTCGTCGACGTGGGCGAGATCGTCGAGAACGCGCTCGACGTGATCCGCCCGCACGCGCAGGCGAGCGGCGTCACCCTGGTCGAGCCGGAGTACGAGGAGCTGGTCGCCGAGGTCGACGCCGTGCGCATCGGCCAGGTGCTCGACAACCTGCTCAGCAACGCGGTGAAGTACACGCCGGAGGGCGGCACGGTCACCACCGCGGTGGGGGTCGAGGGCGAGCACCTCAGCCTCTGCGTGACCGACGACGGCGTGGGCATGTCGGCGGAGGACACGGCGCAGCTGTTCACGCGCTTCTTCCGCACCAACTCCGCCCGCGCGAGCACGGTCGCCGGCGTGGGGCTCGGCCTGAGCATCACCCGCTCGATCGTGGAGGCGCACGACGGGTCCATCGAGGTGGAGAGCACCCTCGGCACGGGCACCACGATGCGCGTGCGGCTGCCGTTGCGCGTCGCCCGTGCCGCACCGCGCCCGACTTGAGCTGATCTTGTCCCGACCTTGATCGGATCCGGCATCCGGCGATGACAGGCTCGTGCAACGACGGGGCCACCCGTCCGACACGAGCGATCGAAGGACCGGATGACCCCCCACGACCACCCCGCGAGCGGCACCCGAGCCGCACGCACCGGGTGCCGTACCGGGTCGACGGATGCGCGGCCGGTACCCGACGGCGGCCTCCCCGGTCCTTCGGATCGTCTCGTCGGCGGCCGGGCGTGAGCGCCCACGCCGCCCGCGTGCCGCAGCTCCCCCCGCTCCTCGACGTCCGCGTCCTGGAGCAGCTGCTGGCCGAGCTGTCGGACGTGCCCGGCCCTGTCCGACTGTCCGTCGTCCCCGCGACGGACGCCCCCGCTCCGCCCCCCGGCGTTCCCGCGCCGGGCGGCGTGACCCCGCCGCGCGGCCACCCCGAGCCGCGCCGCGGGACCCCGTCGTCCGGATCCCCCCGTCCGGACGACCGCCTCGCGACCCCTGGTGCCCCCGCACCGGGTTGCGGGCAGGCGCCGGCCGGATCCCCCCGTCCGGTCGGCGCCCCGACCTCCGCCCCGGCTGCCTCGGAGCCGACCTGCCCCGGAGCGCTCACCGACGGCCAGCACGCCTGCATCGACTTCCTGCGCTTCTTCGTCGACCTGTGGCCGAGCCGCTGGGAGCGCCTCGACGCCGCCGTGCGCGCCGGCGACCGCGCGGCCGCGCTCGACGCGTGCCTGAGCGTGAAGAGCTCGGCGGCGATGGTCGGCGCGCTCCTGCTCAGCGACGCCGCGGGGCAGCTCGAGCGCGCCATCCGCGCCGCCGACCACGGCCGCGCCACGGCGATGCTGCCGGAGCTCGGCGAGGCGGGTGTGCGGAGCATGGACGCCATGCGCTCCTGGGTCCGCGCCGAGGCGGGACACCCGCCCGACTAGACCCGTGCGCGCGGCCGCCCCCACGGCCGACGCTCACGCCCGACCGGCTCCCGCGACAGGCCGGTCGGAGGATAGGAGCGGGATCCCACCCGAAGGGACCCCGATCCACGGCGCAGCTGCCGCGGGACCCGTGCGGTCCCGCGGCAGCCCCGTGCCCGTCGGCGACGGCGTCGGCGCCCGGCGCCCGGTGCGTCAGCCGCGCGGCGGCGCGAGCCGGTAGCCGACGCCGCGCACCGTCTGGATCCACCGCGCCTCGCGCGGGTCGTCGTGCAGCTTCCGGCGCAGGTTGCCGAGGTGCACCTCGACGGCGCGCTCCTCCGGCTCGGTGGAGGAGGCGACGGCGTAGGAGCCGCTGCGGATGTCGCGCACGAGGTCGCCCTTCGTGCGCACGCGCCCGCCGCTCGCGAGGATCGAGGCGAGGAGGTCGAACTCGGTGCGCGTGAGGTCGACGGGCTCGCCGTCGACCGTGACGTGCCGGGTGCCCTCGTCGAGCTCGAGGCCGTTGTGGCGGAGGACCTCGTCGTCCGGCGTGGCCTCGGTCGTCGGGGCGGGCGGGACGACGGTCGTAGTGGCGACGGCCGCGGGCTGCACGGGCTGCACCGGCTCGTCCGCGTCGACCGCCGCCTCGGGGACGTCGGGAGCCGCGGGGATGCCGGCCGCGGGCGTCGTCGTCGTGTCCCCTCCTCCGCCGCGCGGGCGTCGCATCATCGCGGAGATGCGGGCGCGGAGCTCGCGCGGGCGGAACGGCTTCACGATGTAGTCGTCGGCGCCGGCCTCGAGCCCGAGCAGGGTGTCGACCTCCTCGCCCTGGGCCGTGAGCATCACGATGTAGGCGTCGCTCACGAGGCGGATGCGCCGCGCGGCCTCGAAGCCGTCGAAGTCGGGCAGGCCCACGTCGAGCGTGATGACGTCGGGGGAGACCTCCTCGGCCAGCCGCACGCCCTCGGTCGCGGTGCCGGCGGCGTGCACCTCGAAGCCGCCCTGGCGCAGGACCACCTCGAGCAGCTGGCGGATGTCGCCGTCGTCCTCGATGACCAGAGCCACACGTCCGCTGTCCACTACCGCCCCCTCGCATGCCGCATGCGCGGCCGTACTCCCGGATCCGCGTCAGGCGCGCCGGACCTCCCACGCTAGCGGACCGCCGCACCCGCGCTCCCGCGGCGGCGGCCGCCTGCCGGACGGTCGCCCGGGATCAGGTGATCGGGGAGGAGCCGGGCACGGAGACGAGCACGAGCACGGCGCCGAGGATGTACGCCGCGAGCGAGGCGCCCACGCCGATCAGGAGCACCAGCCAGGGTCGCGTGCGCCCGCGGATCATGCCGACCAGCGCGACGATGACGGCGATCCCCGTGAGCATGAGCGGGCCCGCGACGGCGATCCCGTAGCCGATCGTGAAGAGCGAGTCGCGGCAGACGTAGGCGTCCACGTCGCACGAGTCGGTGACGAAGATGAGGCCGAGCCCGAGGGCGGCGATGCTGCCGCCGACGACCGCGGCCACGAGCATCGAGACGAGCGTCGTGACGAGGATGCGGCGGTCGATCCGCAGGATCCAGCGGGGCACCCAGTCGGGGCCGGCGGGGTCGTCGTCACGCGCGTCCGCGCGGGAGCGTCGGCAGGGCGATGCGGGGGACCTCCGGCAGGCGCCGTCGTCGGGCCGGCGGGGCGGCGGACCGGCGCCCGCGGGAGGCGCGGCGGCCGCGCTCCGGGGTCTGGTCGTCGTCGGGGGTCACGGCACGAGACTACGGGGCGCGTCACGCGGGGCCGGAATCGCGGGGTGCGGGTGCACGGCGAGCGGCCACGCCGGCGACGGCCGGCGGGTCAGAAGATCATCGGCCGGTCGTCGTCGAGCTCGGTCTCCACGTCGAGGTCGACGGCCACCGGCACGTGGTCGCTCGGGCCGTCGCCCTTGCGCTCGTCGCGGTGGATCCGCGGCGCGCCCACGAGCTCGGAGAACCGGTCGTTCCCGAGGATGAAGTCGATCCGCATGCCCTCGTTCCGCGGGAACCGCAGCTGCTGGTAGTCCCAGTAGGTGTAGCCCTCGGGGATCGACGGCCGCACGACGTCCGCGAGCCCGGCGTCGAGGAAGGCGGCGAAGGCGGCGCGCTCCGGCTCGGAGGTGTGCGTCTTGCCCTCGAAGAGCGCGGGATCCCAGACGTCGGTGTCGAGCGGCGCGACGTTCCAGTCGCCCATGAGCGCGAGCGGGGTGGCGGGATCCGCGGCGAGCCAGGCGCGCGTGTCGGCCGCGAGCGCCTGGAGCCACTCGAGCTTGTAGGAGTAGTGCGGGTCGTCGAGCGCGCGGCCGTTGGGCACGTAGAGGCTCCACAGGCGGACGCCCGCGACGGTCGCGCCCATCGCACGGGCCTCGAGCGGCGGCTGACCTGTGGCGTCGGGCTTGCCGAAGCGGGGCATCCCCTCGAACGTCGTCACGACGTCCTCGAGCGGCAGGCGGCTCGCGATCGCGACGCCGTTCCACTGGCTGAGGCCGTGCACGGCGACCTCGTAGTCGGCCTCCTCGAACGCCGCCATCGGGAACTGCTCGGGCTTGCACTTGATCTCCTGCATGGCCAGCACGTCGACGTCCTCGCGGACGAGCCAGTCGACGACGCGTCCCACTCGGGTGCGGATGGAGTTGACGTTCCAGGTGGCGACGCGCATGCGTCCACGGTACCGGGCGACCGGGACGCGGCCGGGCGGGGGGAGACGCCGGAACGGGTCGGGCCGGGTCAGCCGATGCTGCCGACGCGCACCGTGACGGCCGCCCGCGCGGCGGCGTCCGTGCCGATCGCGTCGGACAGGCGGGCGCGGATGGCGTCGACGGCGGCGCGCGCGGTGTCGCTCGCGCGGCTCGACGCGTCCACCGCGATGGACGCCTCGACGAGCACGGTACCCTCGCCGGTCTCGACGGTGACGAGCTGCTCGGTCGCGGTCGACGACCCGGCCACGACGCCCTCGACCACCTGTTGGGCGGCGAGCAGGATCGGGGAGCGCGGCGCGTACACGTCGGCCACGCCCGCGACGCCGCGGAGGACCGCGGTCAGGTCGCGCGACAGGTCGGCGGCGGAGGGCAGCGGCACGGGGACGGGGGCGGGCGACGCGGCCGACGCGTCATCGTCGAGGGTCATCCGGCCTCCTCCGGCACGGGACGCGCCTGCACGTCCACCACGGTCACGTCGATGCCCTCGACGCGCAGCTCGGTGTGCCGGAGCAGGGCCGCGTGCACCCGCTCGCGCACGCGCTGCGCGAGCTCGGGCAGCGGATCCCCCCAGACGACGCTCACGGTGAGCCCCACGCGCACAGGCTCGCCCGCCACCGTGACGTCGCCGTCGAGTGTGCACCGCCCGACGAGCACGCCCGGCACCTCGTCGCCGGCCTGCCGCACCAGGGCGCGCACGGCACCCTCGGTGAGCGCGAGGCTGACCGCGGGATCCGGGTGCGAGAGCGGGATGTCGCGGCCGGCGCGCGACTCGCGGCTGATGTGGGCGAGCACGCCGCGGAAGAAGTCGTCGCCGGGCGCCTCCTGCTCCTCCGCCTCGACCTGCACGAGCTCGCGGCCGAGGTCGCGCATGTGCTCGAGGGCGCGCAGCGCGTTGCGGGTCTCGGGGTCGTCCTCGTAGGCCGCGATGCGCGGCGTGCGCCCGCGGTCGAGGTAGTCGGCGAGGGCGGCCATGTCGAGGGGCGTGCCGTCGGCGTCGAGCGCGGGTGCGGTGGCGGGATCCCCGGGCAGGCGCTCCCCGGGATCGCCCGGTCCGGTGCCGCTCATCGCCATGCCTCCATGCTCGTCATCACGGTGGTGCGCGCCCGGGACAGCCGGCCGCGCACGGTCGAGGGCGTCGCCCCCAGCTTCTCGGCGATCTCCTCGTAGGAGAAGCCTCCCACCTCGCGCAGCATCCACACCTCGCGCTGCTCGCGGGGCAGCGCGTCGAGCACACCGGCCAGCGCGCGCATCTGCGACGACGTCTCCGCGTCGCGCTCGGGCGAGGTGAGGCGGTCGGCGATCTCGTGGTCGTCGATGTCGTCGGCGGGGCGGCGGGCGCGGATCCGGTCGATGGACTTGCGGCTCACGATCTGCAGCAGCCAGCTCTTCACCCGGTCGGGCTTCTCGAGGGTCGGCAGGCGGTCCCACGCGGTGATGAGGGCCTCCTGCACGGCGTCGTCGGCGTCGGCGCGGGATCCGGTGAGCCGGATCGCGAACGCGCGCATGTAGGGGGCGTGCCGGCGGACCAGCACCTCGAAGGCCCGGGCGTCGCCGTCGGCCGCGCGCTCGGCGAGGATGCTGTCGCCCGCGTCCTGCAAGGAGGAGGAGAGGGCCATGCCGTACCTCCGTGTGCGCTGGGAATGACGGTGGATCCGTGACGTAACGCGGCGTCCATGCGTCGCATCCATGAATACCACAGCAGCGCCCGGCCGACGGGCACCCACGAGGAGGAACCGCATGAGCGACCAGAACACCAGCACCCCCGCGGACGTCACCTGCGTCGCGCCCGCCACCACCGGGATCGCCACCGGCAGCGTGCTCGCCGAGGGCGACACCACGGTCACCGACGGCGTCATCGCCAAGGTCGCCGGCCTCGCCGTCCGGGACATCCCCGGCGTGCACGCGCTCGGCGGGGGCGCGGCCCGCGTCATCGGCCAGCTCCGCGACCGCATCGGCCAGACCGACCTCACGCAGGGGATCGCCGTAGACGCCCAGGAGGCGGGCGTCTCCTTCGAGGTGACCCTCGTCGCCGAGTACGGCGTGCCGCTCCAGGACGTCGCCGCCGACGTGCGCGCCGCCATCTCCGACGCCGTGACCGAGCTCGTCGGCCGCCCGGTGACCCGCGTCGACGTCACGGTCGCCGACATCGTGATGCCCGGCGAGGGATCCGACGACGCCGCCGTCGAGGCGCCCGCCGTCTGACCCGCCCCGCACGCCCCGACGGGCCGCCTTTCCTCGCGACGGGCGGCCCGTTGTCGCGTCCGGCCCGGCCGCGTCCGCTGTCCTCGCAGATCGCGGGCGTACCGTCGGGGGATGACCGACGACACCGCTGCCGCGCCCGCATCCGCCCCCGCCTCCGACGGGAAGCCCCGCGTGGCGCTCCTCGGCACCGGCGTGATGGGGGCGGGCATGAGCCGCTCGATCCTCCGCGCCGGCCTGCCGCTCAGAGTGTGGAACCGCAGCGCCGGGAAGGCCGCGCCCCTCGCCGACGCCGGCGCGACGGTGGCCGACAGCGCCGCGGACGCCGTGCGCGACGCCGACGTCGTGGTGGTCATGCTGTTCGACGCGGACGCCGTGCTCGAGGTCCTCGCCGAGGTCGCGCCCGCGCTCCGCCCCGACGCCGTCGTGCTCCAGTCCTCCACCGTCGGGGTCGAGGGCACGCAGCGGATCGCCGCGCTCGCCGCCGAGCACGGCGTCCGGCTCGTCGACGCGCCCGTCCTCGGCACGCGCGGCCCCGCCGAGCAGGGCCTCCTCGTGCACCTCGTCTCCGGATCCGAGGACGACATCGCCGTCGCCCGCCCCGTCCTCGAGGCGACCGGCTCCCGCACCGTGGTCGCCGGATCCACGGCGGGCCCCGGATCCGCTCTCAAGCTCGCCTGCAACGCGTGGATCGCCTCGATCACCGCGGCGACCGGCCAGTCGCTCGGCCTCGCGCGCCTCCTCGGCGTCGAGCCGCGCCTCTTCCTCGACGCGATCGCGGGCGGCGCGGCCGACACCCCGTACGCGCACCTCAAGGGCGGGGCGATGCTGTCCGGCGAGCTCGCGCCGTCGTTCGCGCTCGACGGCCTGCTCAAGGACGTGACGCTGATGCTCGCCGCGCTCGACGGCGCCGACGCGCACGACTTCGACACCGCGATGCTCGAGGCGCTCCGCGAGACGTACGCGGAGGCGTCCGCGGCCGGCCACGGCGGCGACGACGTGGCCGCCGTCGGCACGGTGTTCGGCCTGCCGGCGTCGTCCGACTCCTGATCGGGTCCGCGTCCCGCCCGCCCGTCGCACCGGGCGGCGCGGTTCCCCGCCCGTAGGATCGGCTGCGTGACGACCTCCGACGCGCGCCAGCAGCTCATCGACCACATCAAGCGGGACGCCGTCTTCCACGGCGACTTCACGCTGACGAGCGGCAAGAAGGCCAGCTACTACGTCGACCTCCGCCGCGTCAGCCTCGACCACCGCGTCGCGCCGCTCATCGGTCAGGTCATGCTCGACCTCATCGCCGACGTGCCCGACGTCGCCGCGGTCGGCGGGCTGACGATGGGCGCGGATCCCATCGCCGCCGCGATCCTGCACCAGGGCGCCGCGGTCGGCCGGGGCTACGACGCGTTCGTCGTCCGCAAGGAGCCCAAGGACCACGGCCGCGGTCGCCAGGTCGAGGGCCCGGACCTGGCGGGCAAGCGCGTCATCGTCGTCGAGGACACCTCCACCACCGGCGGATCCCCGCTGAAGGCCATCGAGGCGCTCGAGAAGGTGGGCGCGGAGATCGCCGCGGTCGCCGTGGTCGTCGACCGCTCGACCGACGCCCGTGAGGTGATCGAGGCCGCCGGACACCGGTACCTGTACGCGATCGGCCTCGAGGACCTGGGGCTCGCCTAGTGGACGCGGCGCCCGGCGGCAGCGGCGGCTCCGGATCCGGTCGCGACGACGACGACCCGTTCGCGATCCGTCCCGCGACCGACGCCGACCGCGAGCGCCCCGCGCAGCCGCTCGCGCCCATCGGCTGGGGCCGATCGGCGGCACGAGAGCCCGTCCCCGCGGACCGGGACGCGCCGAACGCGCGGGACGCCGCCGACTCCGACGCCGGCGTGGATCCCGCGCCCGACGACGCGTCCCCGCCCGCCGTCGGCGACATCCTCGCGGGCATCGTGCCGCTCGACCCGACGGAGGACGACGAGCGCATCGCCCCGCTCGACCGGGTGGATCCCGACCCGAGCACCGTCGACCCCGCCTCCGAGCCCGACGCGCCGGCACCCGAGCCCGGCATCGCGGCCGCACCGGTCGACGCGGGCGACGTGGAGTTCCCCGGCGAGCCCGACCCCGGGTACGTGCCCGCCCCCGCCGCGGACGGTGCGGATGCGATGCCGACCGGCGAGGTGCTGAGCGGCGAGGTCGAGGCGGATCCCGCCCCGGCCGACGACGCGCCGGCCGAGCTGGTCCTCGAGCCGGTCGACGACGGGCCGGACGACGTCGCCCTGCCGGCCATGCCCTCGGACGCGACCGTGGTCGACGCCGAGCTCGTCGAGGATCCCGCCGACCAGGCCGAGGCCGATGGCGGCGACCCCGACGGATCCGTGCAGCTGACGCCGCTCCGCGACGAGCGGACGGACGAGGACGCCGACGTCGTCGACGACCCCGCCGGGCCCGCCGCGCACGAGGTCGTGCCGGAGCGGTTCGACGCGGGGGACGTCGACGGGAACGCGTCGGCCGATGCCGATGCCGATGCCGAGCGCGACGACGAGGACGCCGCCCCTGCTCCGCTCGCCCCCGCTGCCGCCGCCGCGCGCGCCGCCGCGATGGCGTGGGCGTCCGGTTCCGCCCCGGCCGACGACGCGCCGGCCGAG
>NZ_JAAVCB010000080.1:0-21670 GCF_014802555.1 Clavibacter sp.
CACCGGGCCGACGCGCTTGACCCCTTCATCGAGCACTACAACACTGAACGAATCCACTCAAGCCACGGGCTCACGCCCGCGGCCCGAGTGTCACCAACGTCATGACCCAGTACACCTAGGCTGGTCGCATGACACGCGTGCTCGTCCTCAACGGCCCCAACCTCGGACGGCTCGGCAGCCGCGAGCCCGACGTGTACGGCACGGGATCCCTCGACGACCTCCGCCGCGAGCTCGTCGCGTTCGCGCCCGACGACGTCGAGATCGACCTGCGGCAGACCGACGACGAGGCGACCCTCATCGGCTGGCTTCATGAGGCCGTCGACGCCCGGACCCCCGTGATCATGAACCCCGCCGCCTTCACGCACTACTCGTACGCGCTCCGCGACGCCGCGGCGCTCGTGACGAAGGCCGGCATCCTCCTCATCGAGGTGCACATCTCCAACCCGCACGCGCGGGAGGAGTTCCGGCACCAGAGCGTCATCTCGCCCGTCGCCACGGGCGTCATCGCGGGCCTCGGGCAGGGGTCCTACCTCCTGGCCCTCGCGCACGTCGTGACCGGCACCCGTTAGGCTGAACCCTCGGTTCGCCCCGCCGCCCGCACAGGTCGGCGCACGGCATCCCCGTGCGGCCGCACCGACGCCGCACCTCCCGCTCGTCGAACAGGCAAGGACCCTCCCCGCATGGCCTCTACCGCTGACATCAAGAACGGCGTCGTCCTCAACATGGACGGCCAGCTGTGGACCGTCATCGAGTTCCAGCACGTCAAGCCGGGCAAGGGCGGCGCGTTCGTGCGCACCAAGGTCAAGAACGTGATGAGCGGCAAGGTCGTCGACCGCACGTTCAACGCGGGCGCGAAGATCGAGACCGAGACGGTCGACCGCCGGGACTTCCAGTACCTCTACGCCGACGGCGAGAACTTCGTGTTCATGGACACGAGCGACTACGACCAGATCACGCTGTCCGCCGCGCAGGTCGGCGACGCGAAGAACTTCATGCTCGAGAACCAGGACGTCACCGTGGCGCTGCACAACGGCGAGGGGCTCTACGTCGAGCTGCCCGCGTCGGTCGTGCTCACCATCACGTACACGGAGCCGGGCCTGCAGGGCGACCGCTCGACGGGCGGCACCAAGCCCGCGACGGTCGAGACCGGGCACCAGATCCAGGTCCCGCTCTTCCTCGAGCAGGGCACGCGCGTCAAGGTGGACACCCGCACGGGCGACTACCTCGGCCGCGTCACCGACTGACCCGTGAGCGCACGCACCAAGGCGCGCAAGCGCGCCCTCGACGTCCTCTACGTCGCGGACATCCGCGGCGAGTCCATCCCCGCGACCCTCGCGGTCGAGCAGCAGCGCGCCGCGGCCGAGCCCGACCGGCAGGCGTCTTGGGCATACGCGCGCGAGATCGCCGAGGGGTTCGTCGAGCACCAGGACGAGATCGACGAGCTCATCGAGACGTACTCGGTGAACTGGACGCTCGCCCGCATGCCCGCCGTCGACCGCGCGATCCTGCGCATCGGCATCTGGGAGATCCTCTTCAACGCCGACGTGCCCGACGGCGTCGCGATCTCGGAGAGCGTCGACCTCGCATCGTCCCTGTCCACGGACGAGTCGGCCTCGTTCGTGAACGGCATGCTGGCGCGGATCGCGGCGGCGCAGGCCTAGGTCCGGCGTCCGCTGTTGACACGGCGGGCACGGATCGCGAGGGGCTGCCACTCTCGAGCGGGAGAGGAGGCCTCCCATGACCTCGACCGTCACGCGCCTCACAACCCTCGCCGCGGCCCTCGCCTTCGCGACGGTGGGGGCAGTCGGCATCCCCGCAGCTCACGCCGCGACGCCCACGTCTTCCGTGCGGATCAACGAGATCGAGTCGGACGGCGGCGATCCGGGTGACTGGGTCGAGCTGACGGACGCCGGCACGGCGACCGCCGATCTCGGCGGCTACGTCCTCACGGACGACGACCCGACCCATCGCTACGTCATCCCCGGCGGCACGCGCGTCGAGCCAGGGCGGTTCCTCGTGATCGAGGAGGCGGCTAACAGGTCATCCGGCTTCGACTTCGGCCTGGGGTCCGCCGACTCCGTGCGCCTGCTGGCCCCCGACGGCACGGTGATCGACGAGCACAGCTGGACGCACCACTCGCCGACGACGCTCGGCCGGATCCCGGACGGCACGGGCTCCTTCGGCGACACGGCGCGCGCGACAAAGGGTGCGCCGAACGCCGCCCCGCTGCCTCTCGCGACGCGACCGTGGCCGGGCTCGCCCGCTCTCACCCCGGTGGACAGCACGGCCGCCTTCACCGGCAGCCTGAGCGGCCTCGACATCGAGCCGTCCGGCACGGCTGCCCCCGGCGTCCTCTGGGGCGTCGAGAACGATGCGGGCACGCTCTACCGGCTGCTCGCGCAGCCGGACGGGTCACGCCGGTCGGACCCGTCGCCAGCGTGGCGGGACGGCCGCACGCTCCGCTTTCCGGATGGCACGGGGACCGTCGATGCCGAGGGCGTGACCGTCGCCCACGACTCCTCCGCTGGCGGGGTCTACGTGGCGTCCGAGCGCGACGAGGACCGGCCGACGGTGAGCCGGCCCTCCGTGCTGCGGTACGACGTGTCAGGTCCGGCCACGACGCTCGCCGCGACCGATGAGTGGGACCTGGCAGACGATCTGCCGGGCCTCGGCGCGAACTCGGGCCCGGAGGGCGTCACGTGGATCCCGGACGCTTTCCTCACCGCGCACCGCTTCGTCGACGCGCGCACCGGCCGCGCGTACCGGCCGTCGGACTACCCCGGCCATGGGGGCGGGCTCTTCCTCGTGGGCGTCGAGGGCACGGCCTCCGTATACGCGTACGCGCTGATGCCGGGCGGGACCCACGCGCTCATCGCGACGATCCCGACGCCATTCGCGGTGGTCGCCGACGTGCAGTTCGACCGGGACCTCGGTGCGATGTGGGTCGCCTGCGATGATGCGTGCGCGGGGCGGACGGCGCTGTACACCATCGATGCATCGGGCGTGTTCGCACGGGAGGCCGCCTTCGAGGCCCCCGCGGACGCGGATCCGGCGCTCCAAGACGAAGGGTTCGCGATCGACACGGTGGCGACGTGCGTGAACGGATCCCGAGCGACGTACTACGCGGACGGCGCCGACACCGACGGGCACTCCCTGCGCCGGGGGTCGTACCGATGCGCGTCGCGGGCCGCCCCAGCGAGCAGGGATCCTGGCGCGCGCGGCGCGGGCGGATCGCCCGGGCTGCTCGCGAAGACCGGCGGCCCGGCCGCGGACGCGGGGATGACGGCCCTCGGCGCGCTGCTCGTCGTCCTTGGCGCGGGAGCGATGTGCGTGGCGCGCGTGCTCCGGCGGCGCGTGGCGGTATGACGCGCGCGTCGCGCACGCGCCGTGCGACGCCGTGTTACGGCGCGCGTCGGCGCATGACGGCGTCCGAGACGCGGGGTCGCGGCCGGTCGTAGCGTCGGCTCATGTCCGTCGTCTCCTCTGCCCGTGCCGCATCCGCCGCCGCTCCCCTCGTTCCCGCGGAGGCGTCCGCCGCGTCGCCTGCCGGGTCGATCGAGCTCCGCGGGGTCGGCAGGTCGTTCGCCGGCGACGGATCCCGCGCCAGGCGCACCGTGCTGCGCGACGTGGACCTCGACCTCGCCGCGGGCGACGTCGTCGCCGTCCTCGGGCCGTCCGGCTGCGGGAAGTCGACCCTCCTCCGCCAGGTGAGCGGGCTCGACCGGCCCGACACCGGATCCATCCGCATCGACGGCACTCCCGTGCGCGACGTCGACCAGCGGTCCGCCGTCGCGTTCCAGGAGCCGCGGCTGCTGCCGTGGCGCACCATCCGCGCGAACGTGCGTCTCGGCCTGCCCCGCGACGTGCCGCGCGCCGAGGGCGACGCCCGCGTCGAGGACCTCCTCGAGCTCACCGGCCTCGCCGAGGCCGCCGACCTCCGTCCCCGGCAGGTCTCCGGCGGCATGGCCCAGCGCGCCTCGCTCGCCCGCGCGCTCGCCCGGCGGCCCCGCGTCCTCGTGCTCGACGAGCCCTTCGGGGCGCTGGACGCCCTCACGCGCCTCCGCATGCAGGACCTGCTGCTCGACGTGCACGCCGCGATCCCGACCACGGTCCTCCTCGTCACGCACGACGTGGACGAGGCCCTGCACCTCGCCGACCGCGTGGTGCTGCTCGGGCCGGATCCCGCGCCGGGCGCCGCCCCCGGCGCGACCGTCCGCCGTCTCCTCGAGGTGCCGGGCGCCCGCCCGCGCGACCGCGGGGACGCGACCCTCGCCGCCCTCCGCGCCGAGCTGCTCGAGGGGCTCGGCGTCCCGGGCCACCGGGCACGCTGAGCCGGACCCAACACCACGACCCCCCACCGCCACGACCCACCGCCACCGCCCGCATCACCCGACACCGCACCGAGGACCCACCGTGACCCGTCTCCTGCCCCGCAGATCCATCCCCGCCCTCGCGCTCGCGAGCGCCGCCGCGATGCTCCTCGCCGGATGCTCCGCGGGGGAGGGCTCGTCCGTCGCCCCCGCCGCCGGCGCGTCCGCGGATCCCGCGGGCTGGAGCGCCGACGCGCTCACCCTCGACTGGGCGACCTACAACCCGCTGAGCCTCATCGTGAAGGACCAGGGCCTCGTGGAGAAGCGGCTCGGGTCGGACGTGAAGGTCGACTGGGTGCAGAGCGCGGGATCCAACAAGGCCAACGAGCTGCTGCGCGCGGGTGCCGTCGACGTGGGATCCACCGCCGGGTCCGCCGCGCTCCTCGCCCGGGCCAACGGCTCGCCCATCCGCACCATCGACGTGTACTCGCAGCCCGAGTGGACCGCGATCGTCGTGCCGAAGGGGTCGCCCATCACGAGCGTCGACCAGCTCCGCGGCGCCGACATCGCCGCGACGAAGGGCACCGACCCCTACTTCTTCCTGCTCCAGACGCTCGAGCAGGCGGGCATCCCCGCCTCCGACGTCACCATCCAGAACCTCCAGCACGCCGACGGCCGTGCCGCGCTCGAGAACGGCTCGGTCGACGCGTGGGCCGGGCTCGACCCGCTCATGGCCGCGAGCGAGGCCGAGGCGGGATCCACGCTGCTGTACCGGAACGTGGACTTCGCGACGTACGGGTTCCTCAACGCCACGCAGTCGTTCCTCGACGCGTCGCCCGACCTCGCGCAGGCCGTCGTCGACTCCTACGAGGAGGCGCGAGCCTGGGCCGTCGCGCACCCCGACGAGACGGCCGCGATCCTGGCGCAGGCCGCGGCGATCGACCCGGCCGTCGCATCGACCGTCATCGACCGCACGAACCTGGGCGTCGATCCCGTGCCCGGTGCCGCGCAGCGGTCCGTGCTGGAGCGCGTCGGCCCGATCCTCGTGGCCTCTGGCGACGTCCCCGACCAGGGGAAGGTCGACGAAGCGCTCGACGAGCTGTTCGAGCCGCGGTTCGCCGAGGCCGCCGATCCCGCCTCGGGGTCGGCCGGATGACCGCGATCCGGCCCGGGCGGGAGGACGTCCGCGGCTCCGGGACCGGCGTCCCGGACGACGACGGCACCGACGTCGCGGGCGGCGCCAGCGTCGCCCGCCCCGCCTCGGGGCGCGCGACCGGCCGCTCGCTCCTCCGGGTCGCCATGGGCCTCGTGGTCCCCGCCATCGTGGTCGGGCTCTGGGTGGTCGTCACCGCCACGGGCGTGGTCCCGCCGCACCTGCTCCCCGCGCCGCTCGACATGGTGCGCGCCGGCGTGCAGCTCGCCGAGCAGGGGATCCTCGGGCAGTACGTCGCCATCTCGCTGCAGCGCGTGCTGCTCGGCTTCGCGCTCGGTGCCACGGTCGGCCTCGTCCTCGGCGCCGTCGTCGGCCTGTCGCGCGTCGGCCGGCTCCTCCTCGCGCCGACCGCGGGCGCGTTCCGCACCGTGCCGTCGCTCGCGTGGGTGCCCCTGCTCCTGCTCTGGATGGGGATCAACGAGGACTCCAAGGTCACGCTCGTCGCCATCGGCGCGCTGTTCCCCGTGTACACGACGGTCGCGGGCGCGCTCCGGCACGTGGACCCGCACCTCGTGGAGGCAGGGCGCGCGTTCGGGCTCACGCGGATCCCGCTGCTGGTCACCGTGCAGCTGCCCGCCGTGCTGCCCGCTGTGGTCTCGGGCCTCCGGCTCGCGCTCGCGCAGTCGTGGCTGTTCCTCGTGGCGGCGGAGCTGCTCGCCGCGTCGATGGGGCTCGGGTACCTGCTCACGGAGTCCTCGGCGAACGGGCGCGTCGACCGGGTGCTGCTCGCGATCGTGCTGCTGGCGGTGCTCGGCGCCGTCACCGACGCCGTCGTGGGCCTCGTGGAGCGGGTGCTCGTGCGCCGTTGGGGCTAACGGCGGCCGGCTCCGTGTCGTCGCGTGACGTCCCGGTTCCGGATCCCGGCCGGCGCGCACGTAGCGTCGGCGCATGACCTCGCAGCGCACCGAGCAGGCCGAGACCGCACCCGCCGCCGAGCAGGACCTCTTCCCGCCGCCCGCCGCGCTCGCCGCGTCGGCGAACGTCACGGCGGAGGCGTACGTGCGCGCCGAGGCGGATCCGGTCGCCTTCTGGGAGGAGGCCGCCCGCCGCCTCGACTGGGAGACGCCCTGGCACACGGCGCACACGTGGATCCCGCCGGTCGCCGCCGACGGCACCCCGCAGGTCCCCGCCGCCACGTGGTTCGCGGGCGGCCGGCTCAACGTCGCCGCCAACTGCGTCGACCGCCACGTCGCGGCGGGCCGGGGCGAGAAGGTCGCGCTGCACTTCGAGGGCGAGCCCGGCGACCGGCGCACGGTCACCTACCGCGACCTCCAGGAGGAGGTGTCCCGCGCCGCCAACGCCCTCACCGCGCTCGGCGTCGGCCCCGGCGACCGCGTCGTGATCTACCTGCCCGTGCTCGTGGAGACGATCGTCGCGACCCTGGCGGTGGCGCGCATCGGCGCCGTCCACTCGCTCGTCTTCGGCGGCTTCTCCGCGGAGGCGCTGCGCTTCCGGGTGGAGGACACGGGCGCGAAGCTCCTCATCACGAGCGACGGGCAGAACCGCCGCGGATCCGCCGTCGCCACGAAGCCGCAGGCCGACGAGGCCGTGGCGGGCGTCGCGTCGATCGAGCACGTGCTCGTCGTCCGCCGCACCGGCCAGGACGTGCCGTGGACCGCGGGCCGCGACGTCTGGTGGCACGACGCCGTGGGATCCGCGTCGCCCGAGCACGAGCCGCGCGCCTTCGACGCCGAGCATCCGCTCTTCATCATCTACACGTCCGGCACCACGGGCCGCCCCAAGGGCCTCGTGCACACCTCCGGCGGCTACCTCGCCCACGCGTCCTGGGCGCACTGGGCGCACTTCGACGCGAGGCCCGACGACGTGCACTGGTGCACGGCCGACCTCGCGTGGGTCACCGCGCACACCTACGAGATCTACGGGCCGCTGTCCAACGGCCTCACGCAGGTGATCTACGAGGGCACGCCCGACACGCCCCACCGCGGCCGGCACCTCGAGGTCATCGAGCGGTACGGCGTCACGACCTACTACACGGCGCCCACGCTCATCCGCTCGCTCATGGGCTGGTACCCCGACGGCGTCGCCGGGCACGACCTGTCGAGCATCCGGCTGCTGGGATCGGTGGGGGAGGCCATCAACCCCGCGGCCTGGCGCTGGTTCCACCGCGAGATCGGCGGAGGATCCGCGCCCGTCGTCGACACGTGGTGGCAGTCGGAGACGGGGGCCGCCGTCATCGCGCCGCTGCCCGGCGTCTCGACCCTCAAGCCCGGAGCCGCCGGCCGCGCCCTGCCCGGCTTCCGGGTCGACGTGGTCGACGACGACGGCGAACCCACGGCGCCGGGCGAGGCCGGCCTCCTCGTGATCCAGCGTCCCTGGCCCGGCATGGCCCGCACGGTGTGGGGCGACCCGGCCAGGTACCGCAGCGCCTACTGGGAGCGCTTCGCCGACCGCGGCTGGTTCCTCGCCGGCGACGGCGCCCGGCGCGACGCCGACGGCGACATCGCGCTCCAGGGTCGGATCGACGAGGTCGTCAACGTCTCCGGGCACCGGCTGTCCACCATCGAGATCGAGTCGGCGCTCGTCGCGCACCCGCGGGTGGGGGAGGCGGGCGTGACGGGCGTCGCCGACGACCTCACCGGCCAGCGCGTGGTCGCGTTCGTCGTCCCGCGCGGCGACGACCGCCCCGCGGACGACGACGCGGCCGGCTGGGCCGCGCTCGCCGCGGAGCTCGGGCCCGTCCTCACGGCCCACGTCGCGCGCGCCATCGGGCCGGTCGCGAAGCCCCGCCGCATCGTCGCCGTGCCGGACGTGCCGAAGACGCGCTCGGGCAAGATCATGCGCCGCCTCCTCGCCGACCTGGTCGAGGGCCGGACCCTCGGCGACGCCACCAGCCTGCAGGACGCGGCCGTGCTGGGCCGGATCCGCGCGGTGCTCGACGCGTCCGCGCGCTGAGGACACGCGCGGGCCGTGCGGCGGGCCCCGCGTCCGGGGGACACCCGCTAGAGTGTCCGCGGAACAGACCACCTTTAACATCCGTCCCGAGAGGCGGGGAAGGAGGTCGGATTGCCTCAGCGCACCGTGCTGCAGCCCTCTGACATCACCCGAGCGCTCACGCGCATCGCCCACGAGATCCTCGAGTCGAACCGCGGCCCCCACGGCCTGCTGCTCCTCGGGATCCCCACCCGCGGCACCGTCCTCGCCGAGCGCATCGGCCGGATCATCGCCCGCCTCGAGCCCGAGGCCCCCGCCGACCTGGTGGGCTCGCTCGACGTCACCATGTACCGCGACGACCTGCAGCGGAACCCGACCCGCGCGCCGTCGCCCACGCGCCTGCCCGCCGGCGGCGTCGACGGCCGCACGGTCGTGCTCGTCGACGACGTGCTCTTCTCCGGCCGCACCGTGCGCGCCGCCCTCGACGCCATCGGCGACCTCGGCCGCCCCACGGCCGTGCGCCTCGCCGCCCTGGTCGACCGCGGCCACCGCGAGCTCCCCATCCGCGCCGACTTCGTGGGCAAGAACCTGCCGTCGAGCCTCTCCGAGCGGATCTTCGTCCGGCTCGACGAGACCGACGGCGAGGACTCGGTGAGCATCGCCGGGCCCGACGACGAGCCCGCCACCGGGTCCGCCGCCGAGGGGACGACCCGATGAGGCACCTGCTCTCCACCCGCGACCTGTCCCGCGACGAGGCCGTGCGCATCCTCGACGTCGCCGAGGACATGGCCGACGTCGGCACGCGCGAGATCAAGAAGACCCCCGCCCTCCGCGGCCGCACGGTCGTCAACCTCTTCTTCGAGGACTCGACCCGCACCCGCATCTCGTTCGAGGCGGCCGCGAAGCGCCTCTCGGCCGACGTCATCAACTTCAGCGCCAAGGGGTCGAGCGTCTCCAAGGGCGAGAGCCTCAAGGACACCGCGCAGACCCTGCAGGCGATGGGCGCCGACGGCGTGGTCGTCCGGCACCCGTCCTCGGGCGCGCCGCACACGCTCGCGGGCAGCGGGTGGATCGACGCCGGCATCGTCAACGCGGGCGACGGCACGCACGAGCACCCCACGCAGGCGCTGCTCGACGCGTTCACCATCCGCCGCCGGCTGCACGGATCCGCCGCGCGCGGGAAGGGCCTCGACGGCACGCGCGTCGTCATCGTCGGCGACGTGCTCCACTCCCGCGTCGCCCGCTCGAACGCGTGGCTGCTCACGACGCTCGGTGCCGAGGTCACGCTCGTCGCGCCGCCCACGCTCGTGCCGGTGGGCGTCGGATCCTGGCCCGTCACCGTCCGCTACGACCTCGACGCCGCCCTCCGCGACGGCGCGCCCGACGCCGTGATGATGCTCCGCATCCAGGCCGAGCGCATGCGCGCCGCCTTCTTCCCCAACCCGCGCGAGTACGCGCGCATCTGGGGACTCGACGACGCGCGGCTCGCCCTCCTCGGGCCCGATACGATCGTCATGCACCCGGGGCCCATGAACCGCGGGCTCGAGATATCCGCCGCCGCCGCCGACTCGGAGAGGTCCACGGTGCGCGAGCAGGTCGCCAACGGCGTCTCGGTGCGCATGGCCGTCCTCTACCTCCTGCTGTCCGGCGACGGGAAGGCCGACCGATGACCCAGAACGACACCCACCTGATCCGCGGCGCGACCCTGCCGTCGGGCGAGCGCGCCGACATCCTCGTCGCCGACGGGCTGATCCGCGAGATCGGGCCCGACCTCGACGCGCCCGCCGGTGCCCACGTGGTCGGGGCCGACGGCCTCGTCGCGCTGCCCGGCCTCGTCGACCTGCACGTGCACCTCCGCGAGCCCGGCTACGAGCAGAGCGAGACCGTGCTCACCGGATCCCGCGCGGCGGCCCTCGGCGGCTTCACCGCGGTCTTCGCGATGGCGAACACCATGCCCGTGCAGGACACCGCGGGCGTCGTCGAGCAGGTCAAGGCCCTCGGCGACGCGGCCGGCTACGCGACCGTGCGCCCCATCGGCGCCGTGTCGGTGGGCCTCGCCGGGGAGTCGATGGCGGAGATCGGCGCGATGGCCTCCAGCCGGGCGGCCGTCCGCGTCTTCTCCGACGACGGGAAGTGCGTCTCGGATCCGCTGCTCATGCGCCGCGCGCTCGAGTACGTGAAGGCCTTCGACGGCGTCATCGCGCAGCATGCGCAGGACCCGCGCCTCACCGAGGGCGCCACCATGAACGAGGGCGCGCTGTCCGGCGAGCTCGGCATCACGGGCTGGCCCGCGGTCGCCGAGGAGTCGATCATCGCGCGCGACGTGCTGCTCGCCGAGCACGTCGGATCCCGCCTGCACGTCTGCCACGTCTCCACCGCGGGCTCCGTCGACGTGATCCGCTGGGCCAAGGCCCGCGGCGTCGACGTCACCGCGGAGGTCACGCCGCACCACCTCCTCCTCACCGAGGACCTGGTCGCCGGCTACGACGCCCGCTACAAGGTGAACCCGCCGCTCCGCCGCCGCGAGGACGTGGAGGCCCTCCGCACCGCCCTCGCCGACGGCACGATCGACGTGGTCGCGACCGACCACGCGCCGCACCCGACCGAGGCCAAGGACTGCGAGTGGGACGCGGCCGCGTTCGGCATGGTCGGCCTCGAGTCGGCGCTCTCGGTCGTCCAGCTCGCCATGGTCGACACCGGCCTCCTCGACTGGGCGGGCGTCGCGCGCGTCATGTCGCACGCGCCCGCGCGCATCGGCCGGCTCGCCGAGCACGGGCACGCGCTGGCGGGCGGATCCCCGGCCGACATCACGCTGTACGACCCGTCCGCGTCGCGCGTCTTCGGCCGCGACGACCTCGGCGGCCTCAGCGGCAACTCGCCCTACCTCGAGATGACGCTGCCCGGCCGCGTGGTCGCGACCTTCCACCGCGGCTACCCGACCGTGCTCGACGGCGCGCTCGTCGACCGCGAGACCGTCGCGCGCGCCGCCGTCCTCCGCGACCGCGCGGACGCCGACGCACGCGACGCCGCCGTGGCGACGCGGGGGAGCGGCGCATGAGCGGCCGCCTCGGACCCGCGGTCACCGTGATCGCGCTCCTCGTCCTCCTGCTCGCCCTCATGGTGCTCGGCTGGCGCGCGCGACGCCGCCGCCAGCGCGCGCTGCCGGAGCCGCCGAGTCCGCCCGCCGGGCTCGGCGCGCCCGTCCTCGAGGTCGACGTGCTCTACGTCGCCACGACCACGGCCGGCGAGCCCCTCGACCGGCTGACCGTCCGCCCCCTCGGCTTCCGCGGCCGCGCGGCGGCCCGGGTGCACGACGCGGGGCTCGTGCTCGCGATCGACGGCGAGCGCGAGGTGCTCGTGCCCGCTGACAGGATCACCGGATCCGGGCTCGCGACCTACGCGATCGACCGCGTCGTGGAGGAGGGCGGCCTCGTGGCCGTCACCTGGGTCCTCGACGAGACCGCGGGCACCTCGGTCGACACGTACCTCCGGGTGATCGACCCGCGCGAGAAGACCGCGCTCGTCGACGCCCTCCACCAGATCCCGCGCCTCGCGCACGACGACGACAACGAAGGGAAGTGACCGACATGGCCCGACACGAACCGGCGGTCCTGGTACTCGAGGACGGGCGGAGGTACGTCGGACGCGCGTACGGCGCCCGCGGCGTGAGCCTCGGCGAGGCCGTCTTCGCCACCGGCATGACCGGCTACCAGGAGACGATCACCGACCCGTCCTACGCGGGGCAGATCGTCCTCCAGACGGCGCCGCACATCGGCAACACCGGCATGAACGACGACGACATGGAATCGCGCCGCATCTGGGTCGCCGGCTACGTCGTCCGCGACCCCTCCCGCGTGGTCTCGAACTTCCGCGGCACGCGCACCCTCGAGGACGACCTCGTCGCCCAGGGCGTCGTCGGCATCTCCGGCATCGACACGCGCGCGGTCACGCGCCGGATCCGCGACGAGGGCGCCATGCGCGCCGGCGTCTTCTCCGGCGAGGCCGCGTCGCTCAGCGACGAGGAGCAGCTCGCGCAGGTGCGGCAGGCGCCCGACATGGCGGGCCGCAACCTCTCCGCCGAGGTCTCGACCCGGGAGACGTACACGATCCCCGCGGTCGGCGAGCGCATCGGATCCGTCGCCGTGCTCGACCTCGGCATCAAGACCGCGACGGTCAAGCACCTCGCCGCTCGCGGCCTCGACGTGCACGTCGTGCCGCAGTCGATCACCACGGCCGAGCTCGAGGAGCTGGCGCCCACCGCGGTCTTCTACTCGAACGGCCCCGGCGACCCCGAGGCCTCGCAGTACCACGTCGAGCTGCTCCAGGACGTGCTGCGGAAGGGCATCCCGTTCTTCGGGATCTGCTTCGGCAACCAGCTCCTCGGCCGCGCCCTCGGCTTCGACACCTACAAGCTGCCCTTCGGCCACCGCGGGATCAACCAGCCCGTGCTCGACCGCCGCACCGGCCGCGTCGAGATCACGAGCCAGAACCACGGCTTCGCGGTGTCCGCGCCGCTCGACGGACCGGTGGACAGCCCCGCCGGCTTCGGCCGCGCGGAGGTCAGCCACGTCTCGCTCAACGACCAGGTCGTCGAGGGCCTCAACTGCCTCGACATCCCCGCGTTCAGCGTCCAGTACCACCCGGAGGCGGCCGCGGGCCCGCACGACTCGTCGTACCTCTTCGACCGGTTCGTCCAGCTGATCCACGACGCGTCGGGCACCGCCCCCGCCGCCGCGACCCCCCAGGAGACCGTGTAATGCCCAAGCGCGACGACATCAACAGCGTCCTCGTCATCGGCTCCGGGCCGATCGTCATCGGCCAGGCCGCCGAGTTCGACTACTCCGGCACGCAGGCCTGCCGCGTGCTCCGCGAGGAGGGCGTGCGCGTCATCCTCGTGAACTCGAACCCCGCCACGATCATGACCGACCCGGGCTTCGCAGACGCGACCTACATCGAGCCGATCACGAGCGAGGTGCTCGAGAAGATCATCATCAAGGAGCGCCCCGACGCGGTGCTCCCGACGCTCGGCGGCCAGACGGCGCTCAACGCGGCCATCCGCCTCGACGAGCTCGGCATCCTCGCCAAGCACGGCGTGGAGCTCATCGGCGCCAAGGTCGAGGCCATCCAGAAGGGCGAGGACCGCCAGCTCTTCAAGGACCTCGTCATCGAGTCCGGCGCCGACGTCGCCCGCTCGCACGTCGCGAAGACGCTCGAGCAGGCCGTGGAGTTCGCCGAGGACCTCGGCTACCCGCTCGTGATCCGCCCGTCCTTCACCATGGGCGGCCTCGGCTCCGGCTTCGCGCACACGCGTCAGGAGCTCGAGCGCATGGTCGCCGACGGCCTGCAGTCGAGCCCCACCACCGAGGTGCTCCTCGAGGAGTCGATCCTCGGCTGGAAGGAGTACGAGCTGGAGCTCATGCGCGACACGGCCGACAACACGGTCGTCGTCTGCTCCATCGAGAACGTCGACCCGGTCGGCGTGCACACGGGCGACTCGATCACGGTCGCGCCGGCGCTCACGCTCACCGACCGCGAGTACCAGCACATGCGCGACATCGGCATCGACATCATCCGCCGGGTGGGCGTCGACACGGGCGGCTGCAACATCCAGTTCGCGGTGGACCCGACGAACGGCCGCCTCATCGTCATCGAGATGAACCCGCGCGTCTCCCGTTCCAGCGCGCTTGCGTCGAAGGCCACGGGCTTCCCGATCGCCAAGATCGCGGCGAAGCTCGCCATCGGGTACCGCCTCGACGAGATCCCGAACGACATCACCAAGGTCACGCCCGCGAGCTTCGAGCCCACGCTCGACTACGTGGTCGTCAAGGTGCCGCGGTTCGCGTTCGAGAAGTTCCCGGCCGCCGACGCCGAGCTCACGACCACCATGAAGTCGGTGGGCGAGGCCATGGCCATCGGACGCAACTACTCCACTGCGCTGCAGAAGGCGCTGCGCTCGCTCGAGAAGCGCGGATCCTCGTTCCACTGGGGCGCCGAGAGCCGCTCGGTCGAGGAGCTGCTCGAGACGAGCCGGATCCCCACCGACGGCCGCATCGTCACGGTGCAGCAGGCGCTCCGCGCGGGCGCGACCCCGGAGCAGGTCTTCGACGCTACGAAGATCGACCCCTGGTTCATCGACCAGATCGTGCTCATCAACGAGGTCGCCGACGCCGTGCGCGACGCCGACGAGCTCGACGCCCCGACGCTCCGCGAGGCGAAGGACCACGGCTTCTCGGACGCGCAGATCGCCGAGATCCGCGGGATCGGCGAGCAGGAGGTGCGCGACGCGCGCCACGCCGCCGGCATCCGCCCGGTCTTCAAGACGGTCGACACGTGCGCGGGCGAGTTCCCCGCCCTCACGCCGTACCACTACTCCAGCTACGACTCCGAGACGGAGATCGTGCCGTCCGACCGCCGCAAGGTGATCATCCTGGGCTCGGGCCCGAACCGCATCGGCCAGGGCATCGAGTTCGACTACTCGTGCGTCCACGCGTCCTTCGCGCTGGCCGACGCCGGGTTCGAGACCATCATGATCAACTGCAACCCGGAGACGGTCTCGACCGACTACGACACGAGCGACCGGCTCTACTTCGAGCCGCTCACGCTCGAGGACGTGCTCGAGATCGTGCACGTCGAGCAGCAGGCGGGCGAGCTCGTCGGCGTCGTCGTGCAGCTCGGCGGCCAGACCGCGCTCGGGCTCGCGAAGGGCCTCGAGGCCGCGGGCGTCCCGATCCTCGGCACGAGCCCCTCGGCCATCGACCTCGCGGAGGAGCGGGGCCTGTTCTCCGGGATCCTCGACGCCGCCGGGCTCGTCGCCCCGCGCAACGGCACGGCCGTCGCGATCGACGAGGCCGTGGTCGTCGCGGAGGAGATCGGCTACCCCGTGCTCGTCCGCCCGAGCTACGTGCTCGGCGGCCGCGGCATGGAGATCGTGTTCGACACCGCGACGCTGCACGACTACTTCCTGCGCATGGCCGACCAGGGCATCATCGGCGAGGGGAAGCCCCTCCTCATCGACCGGTTCCTCGACGACGCCATCGAGATCGACATCGACGCCATCTACGACGGCACCGAGCTCTACGTCGGCGGCGTGATGGAGCACATCGAGGAGGCCGGGATCCACTCGGGCGACTCGAGCTGCACGCTCCCGCCCGTGACGCTCGGCCGCGGCCAGATCCAGCAGGTCGTCGACGCCACGCGCGCCATCGCCGAGGGCGTGGGCGTGCGCGGCCTCCTCAACGTGCAGTTCGCGATCGGTGCTGGCGTGCTCTACGTCCTCGAGGCGAACCCGCGCGCGAGCCGCACGGTGCCGTTCGTCTCCAAGGCGCTCGGCATCCCGCTCGCGAAGGCCGCGTCGCTCGTCATGGTCGGCACCTCGATCGCCGAGCTCAAGGCCTCGGGCCTCCTCCCCGAGCGCGACGGATCCGACGTGCCGATGGACTCGCCCGTCGCCGTCAAGGAGGCCGTGCTGCCCTTCAAGCGGTTCCGCACGAAGGACGGCCTCATCGTCGACTCCGTGCTCGGCCCGGAGATGCGATCCACCGGCGAGGTCATGGGCATCGACCGCGACTTCCCGCGCGCGTTCGCGAAGAGCCAGGAGGCGGCGTTCGGCGGCCTCCCGCTCTCCGGCACGGTGTTCGTCTCGGTCGCCGACCGCGACAAGCGCTCGATCGTGCTGCCGGTGCTCCGGCTCCAGCAGCTGGGCTTCGAGGTGCTCGCGACCGCGGGCACGGCGGAGATCCTCAGCCGCAACGGGATCCAGGCGCGCGTCGTCCGCAAGTACAGCGAGGAGCCCGCGGCGGGCGACTCGCCGTCGATCGTCGACCTCATCAACCGCGACGAGGTCGACGTCGTCATCAACACGCCGTCGGGCCGCACGGCGCGCGCGGACGGCTACGAGATCCGCGCGGCGGCCGTGGCGGCCGACAAGCCGCTGTTCACGACCATCGCGCAGCTCACGGCCGCGGTGGCGTCCTTCGACGCCATCCGCGCCGGCTTCGACGTCACGAGCCTGCAGGACTACGCGATCGCCCGCGAGGCCCGCAGGTGACGACCGCGGACGGCGGGGCGGTTCCCGACGCCCCGTCGTTCGGCGCGCGGCTGGCCCGCACCTTCCGCGTGCACGGGCACCTCTGCGTGGGCATCGACCCGCACCGGTCGCTGCTCGACGCGTGGGGCCTCGACGACGACGCACGCGGCCTCGAGGAGTTCGGGCTGCGCGTGGTGGAGGCGACCGCGGGGCGCGCCGGCATCGTCAAGCCGCAGGTCGCGTTCTTCGAGCGCCACGGATCCGCCGGGTACGCCGCCCTCGAGCGCGTGCTCGCCGCCGCGCGCGACGCCGGCCTCCTCGTGATCGCCGACGCCAAGCGCGGCGACATCGGCTCCACGGTCGACGCGTACGGCGCCGCGTGGCTCGCGCCCGACAGCGCGCTGCGCGCTGACGCCGTGACCCTCACGGCGTACACGGGCGTCGGATCCCTCGACGGCGTGCGCGCCGCCGCGGACGGCTGGGGCGCGGGCGTCTTCGTCCTCGCCGCGACCTCCAACCCGGAGGCGCGCGACCTGCAGCGCGCCGTGCTCCCGGGTGACGGATCCGCCGCCGCCCGCACGGTCGCCCGGGGGATCCAGGACGCCGCCGTCGCCGCGAATGGCCCGCTCGACGACCCGTCGGCCGATCCCGGGTCATTCGGCCTCGTCGTCGGCGCGACCGTCGACGCCGCCGACGCCGGCCTCGACCTCGCCCGGCTCACCCGCACGCCGATCCTCGCGCCCGGCTTCGGCCACCAGGGCGCGCTGCTCGGCGATGTCCGGTCGCTGTTCGGACCGGCCGCCGGCGTTGTGATCGCGGCCGCGTCGCGGAGTATCCTCACGGCAGGGCCACGGCGTGTCGCGGAGGCCGTCACCGACCACGCCGGACGACTCGAAGAGGTGCTGCCATGAGGCCCGAACCACCCGAGGTCGACCGGGTCGCCGCATCGCAGGCCGCCGTCGCCGCCCGCCGCGCACGCGCGCAGGTGAAGCACGACATCGTCACGGGGGAGCGCACGCCGCTGGGCGTCCTCGACGCGTCGGCGGATCCCGGACACCGCGCCGAGGCCACGCTCCGCGTCACCGAGTTCCTCACCAGCATCCCGAACATCGGCCCCACCAAGCTCGAGCGGATCCTCGGCGACCTCGGCATCTCCACGGCCAAGCGCCTCGGCGGGCTGGGCGTGCACCAGCGCGTGCGCCTCACCCGGTTCCTCGAGGAGTGGCAGGCCGCCAAGCAGATCGTCGAGCCCAGCCGGCTCGTCGTGCTCGCGGGACCCACGGCGGTCGGCAAGGGCACGGTCTCCACCTTCATCCGCGAGAACGAGCCCGACGTGCTGCTCTCCGTCTCCGCCACCACGCGCGCGCCGCGTCCGGGCGAGGTCGAGGGCGTCAACTACTACTTCGTCTCCGACGCCGAGTTCGACCGCATGGTCGAGCACGAGGAGCTGCTCGAGTGGGCCACGGTGCACAACGCCCACCGCTACGGCACGCCGCGCGCGCCGATCGACGCCGCGCTGGCCGAGGGCCGCAGCGTCCTGCTCGAGATCGACATCCAGGGCGCGCGCCAGGTGAAGGCCGCGATGCCCGAAGCGCGCCTCGTGTTCCTGCTGCCGCCCACCTGGGAGGAGCTCGTGCGCCGCCTGGTCGGTCGCGGCACCGAGGGGCCCGAGGAGCAGCAGCGCCGCCTGGACACCGCGAAGGTCGAGCTGGCCGCGCAGGACGAGTTCGACCACCTCGTCGTCAACCGGGATGTCGCGGAGGCGGCGCGCGAGGTCGTAGACTTGATGAGATCCAGGAAGGCCGTCGGTCCATGAAGCGGACCTGCACGGCCTTCTTCCATGCAATGAGGAAGCGGCACATCCATGGTTGACAAGACCCAGGGCATCATCGACCCGCCCATCGACGAGCTCCTCTCGAAGGTCGACTCGAAGTACGCGCTCGTGATCTTCGCCTCCAAGCGGGCCCGCCAGATCAACGACTACTACGCCGACCTGCACGAGGGCAGCCTGTTCGACAACGTCGGACCGCTCGTCGACAGCACCATCGACGACAAGCCCCTCTCGGTCGCCATGCACGAGATCAACGAGGACAAGCTCGTCGCCACGCCCATCGTGGAGCCCGCGGCCTCCTAGCCGCTCGCCGTCCCGGATGCCCCGCGCCGACCGCACGCCGCACGTCCTCCCCGCCCTCGAGCCCCGGAGCGCCGCCGCGTGATGGTGGTCGTGGGGATCACGGGCGGCATCGCGGCCTACAAGGCCGTCGGCGTGGTCCGGGGGCTCGTGCTCCTCGGCCACGACGTGCACGTCGTGCCCACCGAGGCGGCGCTCCGCTTCGTCGGGAAGCCCACGCTCGAGGCCGTGAGCCGCAATCCGGTCACGAGCGACCTCTACGACGGGGTGTCCGAGGTCCGCCACGTCGCGCTCGGCCAGAAGGCCGACCTCATTGTCGTCGCCCCGGCCACCGCGCACACCCTCGCACGCATGGCGCTCGGGCTGTCGGACGACCTGCTCGGCACCACGATCCTCGCCAGCCGCGCGCCCCTCGTCATCGCCCCCGCGATGCACACCGAGATGTGGCAGCACCCGGCCACCCAGGCGAACGCGGCGCTCCTTCGCTCCCGCGGCGCCACGCTCGTCGGCCCCACGTCGGGACGCCTCACCGGCACGGACTCCGGGCCCGGCCGCATGGCCGAGGTCGAGGACGTCATCGCCGCGGCCCTCGCCGCGGTCCGCCCCGGCGGACGCGACCTCGAGGGCCGCCGCATCGTCGTGTCCGCGGGCGGCACGCGCGAGCCCCTGGATCCCGTGCGCTTCCTCGGCAACCGCTCGTCCGGCCGGCAGGGCGTCGCCCTCGCCGTCGCCGCGCGCGACCGCGGAGCCGACGTCGTGCTCGTCGCCGCGCACCTCGAGGTGCCGGCGCCCGCCGGCATCCGGGTCGTGCCCGTGTCGACCGCGCTCGAGCTGTCCGACGCGATGGTGCGCGAGGCCGCCGATGCCGACGTCGTGATCATGGCGGCGGCCGTCGCCGATTACCGGCCCGTCTCCGTGTCCGCGGGCAAGATCAAGAAGGAGGAGGCGGGCGACGCCCTCTCCGTCGAGCTCGTGCGCAACCCCGACATCCTCCAGCGGCTGGCCGCGGATGCCGCCGTGCCGCGCGCGGACGGCACGCGCCGCATCGTCGTCGGCTTCGCCGCGGAGACCGAGCAGGACCCGGACGAGCTCCTGCGGATCGGCCGCCAGAAGCTCGCCCGCAAGGGCTGCGACCTGCTCGTCCTCAACAGGGTCGGCTGGAGCGAGGGCTTCGCCACGGAGGGCAACACGATCACGGTGCTCGACAGGTCCGGCGATACACTGGCCGAGGCCGCAGGCTCCAAGGAGCAGGTGGCCCATCGAATTCTCGACGTAGTGGGCGCGCCGGCCTCGCAGTAGCGCCAGGCGCGCGACCACGCGATCCCCCTGGAGCCACCCGTGACCGACCTGCGCCTGTTCACCTCCGAGTCCGTCACCGAGGGCCACCCCGACAAGATCTGCGACCAGATCTCGGACAGTATCCTCGACGCGCTGCTCACGCAGGACCCGTCGAGCCGCGCGGCCGTCGAGACGCTCGTCACCACGGGGCTCGTGCACGTCGCCGGCGAGGTCACCACGAGCGGGTACGTCGACATCCCGCAGATCGTGCGCGACCGCATCCGGGACATCGGCTACGACTCCTCCGAGGTCGGCTTCGACGGCAGCAACTGCGGCGTCACCGTCTCCATCGGCGCGCAGTCGCCCGACATCGCGCAGGGCGTCGACCGCTCGTACGAGTCCCGCTCGGGATCCGCGTCCACCGACGCGCACGACCTGCAGGGCGCCGGCGACCAGGGCCTCATGTTCGGCTACGCGTCGCGCGACACCCCCGTCTTCATGCCCCTGCCGATCTACCTCGCGCACCGCCTCGCCGAGCGACTCGCGGCCGTCCGCCACTCGGGCGAGCTGTCCTACCTCCGGCCCGACGGCAAGACGCAGGTCACCATCGGCTACGAGGGCCTCGTGCCGCGCACGGTCGACACGGTCGTGCTCTCCACCCAGCACGGCCCGCAGGTCTCCCAGGAGGACCTCCGCCGCGAGGTCGAGGAGCACGTCATCCGGCCGGTGCTCGCGGCCGCGGCGGAGATCGGCATCGAGCTCGACTCCCGCGACGCGACCCTGCTCATCAACCCCACCGGCAAGTTCGAGATCGGCGGGCCCAAGGGCGACGCGGGGCTCACGGGACGCAAGATCATCGTCGACACGTACGGCGGCTTCAGCCGGCACGGCGGCGGCGCGTTCAGCGGCAAGGACCCGTCCAAGGTCGACCGCAGCGCCGCGTACGCCATGCGCTGGGTCGCGAAGAACGCGGTCGCCGCGGGCCTCGCCGACCGGCTCGAGGTCCAGGTGGCGTACGCGATCGGCAAGGCCGCGCCCGTCGGGCTCTACGTCGAGGCCTTCGGCACGGCGCACGTGCCCGAAGACCGCATCGTGCGCGCCATCCGCGAGACCTTCGACCTGCGCCCCGCCGCCATCGTCGAGCGGCTCGACCTGCTCCGACCCATCTACGCGGAGACCGCCGCCTACGGGCACTTCGGCCGCGAGCTGCCGGACTTCACCTGGGAGGCGCTCGACCGTGTCGCCGACCTGCAGAGCGCCGCGGGCCTCTGACGCGCCCCGCCGCCCGGGTCCCGGCATGACCGGGAGGGTCCGGTGACCGCGGGGGATCCGTCCGACGGCGCCGCGACGGCCGTCCCCGCGGGCGCGCGCCCGCCCGTCGTCCGGGTGATGGTGGACTCCCCGCTGCCGCAGCTCGACCGCCTCTTCGACTACGCGGTCCCCGAGCCGCTCCGCGCGACGTGCGTGCCCGGCGTGCGCGTGCGCGTGCCGCTGCGGTCCGCGGGTCGCGTGGCCGACGGCTACGTCATCGAGGTCGGCGACGGACGGGGCTACGACGGCGCCCTCAGCGAGGTGGAGCAGGTCGTGTCGCCGCTGCCCGTGCTCCGGCCGGAGATCTGGACGCTCGCACGGGAGGTCGCCGACCGGCAGGCAGGGACCGCGTCCGACGTGATCCGCCTGGCCGTCCCGCCGCGCCAGGTGCGCGTCGAGAAGGCGCACCTGGCGGCGATGGCGGCGACCCCGGCGGAGGCCGACGCCGACGCCGACGCCGTCGCCGTCGCCGTCGCCGCGCCGGTCGCCGCCGCCGCCGCTCCGCTCGA
>NZ_JAAVCB010000081.1:0-8897 GCF_014802555.1 Clavibacter sp.
GCATTACCGTGGGACATCGAGGCCTCCTGGCGATGGTTGAACTGAACAGCTCCATCAAGCCAGGAGGCCTCTTCACACGCCCCGAAGTGTCACCAACGTCATGGCCGAGTACATCTAGGAGCGCGCGCCCATCAGGTGCTCGAGCGCCAGCTGGTTGAGGCGGACGAAGCCGAAGCCCTTCGCGTCGAAGTACTCGTCGGCCGCGAAGTCCTCGTACGAGGAGCGGTCCGCGAGGATGTCGTCGTAGGACTCGCCCTCGTTGAGCGTCGGGGTGTCGATCTCGGCGACCTTAGCGGCGGCGAGCGCCTCCTGAACCTCGGGGTCGGCGCGGAACGCCTGCGCGCGCTCCTTGAGGAGCAGGTACATGCGCATGTTCGCGGCGGCGGAGTCCCACACGCCCGTGATGTCCTCGGTGCGGCTGGGCTTGTAGTCGAAGTGGCGCGGGCCGTCGTAGGAGCGGCCGCCGCCCACGCCGCCGTTCTCCAGCAGGTCGACGAGCGAGAACGCGTTCTGCAGGTCGCCGTGGCCGAAGACGAGGTCCTGGTCGTACTTGATGCCGCGCTGGCCGTTGAGGTCGATGTGGAACAGCTTGCCCTGGTACAGCGCCTGCATGATGCCGGCGGTGAAGTTGAGGCCCGCCATCTGCTCGTGGCCGACCTCGGGGTTCACGCCGACGAGCTCGGGGCGCTCGAGGGTCTCGATGAACGCGAGCGCGTGGCCGAGGGTGGGCAGCAGGATGTCGCCGCGGGGCTCGTTGGGCTTCGGCTCGATCGCGAAGCGGATGTCGTAGCCCTTGTCGGTGACGTAGTCGCCGAGCAGGTTGACGGCCTCGCGGTAGCGCTCGAGCGCGCCGCGGACGTCCTTCGCGGAGTCGTACTCGGCGCCCTCGCGGCCGCCCCACATGACGAACGTCTTCGCGCCGAGCTCAGCGGCGAGATCGATGTTGCGGAGCACCTTGCGGATCGCGAACCGGCGGACGGCGCGGTCGTTCGAGGTGAAGCCGCCGTCCTTGAAGACGGGCGCGGAGAAGAGGTTCGTGGTGACCATCGGCACGACGATGCCGGTGTCGCTGAGCGCACCCTTGAGGCGGTCGATCTGCGTCTGGCGCTCGGCGTCGGTGGATCCGAACGCGAAGAGGTCGTCGTCGTGGAAGGTGAGGCCGTAGGCGCCCAGCTCCGAGATGCGCTCGACGCCCTCGACCACGTCGAGGTCGGAGCGGGTGGGGCCGCCGAAGGGATCGGCCCCCGTGTATCCGATGGTCCAGAGTCCGAACGAGAACTTGTCCTCGCGGGTGGGGGTGAGCGCCATGGTGTCTCCTGTCAGCGTCGTCGGTGATTTGTTGCTAGCTACAACCTAATCGGCGGGCGGCTCGCGCGCAACGCCGACACGGCCGCGGGGGGCGGTCGGCTGGACGCGTCGCCGGGGCCCGGGCAGGATGGCGGGAGGCCGAGGCCGTCGTGCGCGCGAGCGCCCGTCGGGCGGCCGCCCACCCCGACGGAGAGGTCCCCGAATCCCATGACCGACGCATCGCCCGCCGCAGCCGGATCCAGCGGAGACCCCGCCGACGACCGGGGGGAGGGCCTCGAGTTCCCTCCCGGCTTCCTCTTCGGATCCGCCACCGCCGCCTACCAGATCGAGGGCGCGGTCGACGAGGGCGGGCGCGGCCCCTCCATCTGGGACACGTTCAGCCGCACGCCGGGCAAGGTGCTCGACGGCGACACGGGCGACGTCGCCGACGACCACTACCACCGGCTCGAGTCCGACCTCGACATGATGCAGGCGCTCGGGCTCGAGGCGTACCGCTTCTCGATCGCGTGGCCGCGCATCCAGCCGACCGGTCGCGGGCCCGCCAACGTCGAGGGCCTCGCGTTCTACGGGCGGCTGGTCGACGGGCTCGTGGCGCGGGGGATCACCCCCATCGCGACGCTCTACCACTGGGACCTGCCGCAGGCGCTCGAGGACGAGGGCGGCTGGACGAACCGCGACACGGCGTACGCGTTCGCGGACTACGCGCGGATCATGGGCGAGGCGCTCGGCGACCGCGTCGGCACCTGGACCACGCTCAACGAGCCGTGGTGCTCGGCGTACCTCGGCTACGCGGCCGGCGTGCACGCGCCGGGCCGCACGGACGCGGAGGCCTCGTTCCAGGCCGTGCACCACCTGAACCTCGCGCACGGCCTCGCGGTGAGCGCGCTCCAGGAAGTCGTGCCGGCGGACGCGCGCTTCTCCATCACGCTCAACCTGCACGTGATCCGCGGCGAAGGCGACACGGGTCCGGAGGCCGTGCGCCGCGTCGACGGCGTGGGCAACCGCGTGTTCCTCGACCCGCTGCTGCACGGCCGGTACCCGGCGGACGTGATGGCGGACACCGCCGGGATCACCGACTGGTCGTTCGTGCTGCCCGGGGACACCGAGCTCATCCGCCAGCCGCTGCACCTGCTGGGCGTCAACTACTACAACACCAGCCGGGTGCGGATGCGGGACGGCGCCGTCGCCGGCGGCGGCACCTCCATCCACGGCGACGTGGCCGCGACCCCGTTCCCCGGCACCGACGACGTCGAGTTCCTGGAGCAGCCCGGCCCGTACACGGCGATGGGCTGGAACATCGAGCCGCAGGGCCTGGAGGACCTGCTCGTGTCGCTGCACGAGGAGTTCCCCGACCTGCCGCTCATGGTCACGGAGAACGGCGCCGCCTTCGACGACGAGGTGTCCGTGGACGACGCCGGCACGCGCGCCGTGCACGACCCCGAGCGGATCGACTACCTGTCGCGGCACTTCGCCGCCGCGCACCGGGCGATGGCCCGCGGCGTCGACCTCCGCGGCTACCAGGTGTGGTCGCTCATGGACAACTTCGAGTGGGCCTTCGGGTACTCGAAGCGGTTCGGCATCGTGCACGTGGACTACGCGACGCAGGAGCGGACGCCAAAGGACAGTGCGCTCTGGTACGCGCGGCTCATCGCCGACCGCGCCATCCCGGCGGTCGACGCGCGCCCCGAGCGGCACGTGCGCCCCGGGGCGTGAGCGGGCCCCCGCCCGGCACGGACGAGCGGGCGGCGCTCGCCGACGGCGTCGTGATGCGGCCCGCGCGGATCACCGACGCGGCCGCGCTCGCCGAGGCGTACCGCGCGAACCGGGAGCACCTCCGCCCGTTCGAGCCGGCGCGCACCGACGCGTTCTTCACGTCGGCGGGGCAGCGGGCGCAGCTCGCGGGGCGCGTCGCCGAGCGCGCGACCGGATCCGGCCTGCCGTACCTCATCGTGGAGGGCGACCGCGTCATCGGCCGCTGCGACCTCTTCGCGGTGAAGCGCGGAGCGGCGCAGAGCGCGAGCCTCGGCTACTGGATCGACCGGGAGCGGCAGGGCGCCGGCCTCGCGACGGCGGCGGCCCGGGAGGCGGTGCGCATCGCGCGGGCCGCCGGGCTGCACCGGCTGGAGGCGTCGACGCTGGTGGGGAACGGCGGATCCGAGGAGGTGCTCACGCGCGCCGGGTTCGCGGCCATCGGGGTCGCGCCGGCGTACCTGCGGATCGACGGCGAGTGGCGCGACCACACGCTCTGGCAGCGGGTGGTCGACGGGGCGCGCTGAGCCTGGTCGTCCCGCGGGCGGCGCCGTCGGCGCTCAGGCGTCGCCGCTCAGGCGTCGAGGAGCAGCTCGGTCATGCTCCGCAGGCGCGCCTGGGCGCTCGGGTCGGCCCCGCTGCGCCGGACGACATCGTCGTGCACCCGCTCGGCGACCCGCAGGAGGTCGGGCAGGATGCCGCGCCCGCGCTCCGTGAGGGCGATGAGGAGGCGGCGCTCGTCGGCCAGGTCGCGCTGGCGCGTGATGTAGCCGAGGAGCTCGAGGCGCTTGAATAGCGGCGACAGCGTGCCGGGCGTGAGCTGCACGGCGTCGCTCAGGTCGCCGGCCCGACGGGGGTCCTTCTCCTGCAGGGCGAGCATCACGAGGTACTGCGGGTGCGTCAGGTGGTACGGCTTGAGCAACGGCCTGTAGAGCGAGATCACCGCCCGGGACGCGGCCGCCAGCAGCAGCCCCATGTCGCGGTCGAGGAGAGCTCCGTCGTGGTCCGTCATGTGTCCTCCTGGCCGTCTGCGAGACGCGTCCCCCGACGGCCTGATCTCTTCGGACGCTACTCCCGAGATCGAGCAGCGGCGCGACCGGGGATCGCACGTACAGCCCGCGCGGAGGCGCGCGTCATCACCGGGCGGTCACGCGCGGCGGAGCTCCCAGTCGCCCACGCGGAGTCGGGCGAGCGCCTGGACGGCGGCGTGCGCGGCGGGCGAGGCGGATCCGCCCGGCGCCGTGACGACGTGGACCACGCGCTCGCCGACGCCCGAGATCCGCCGCCGCACGACGCCGCGGGGGAGCGGCGCGCTCGCGAGGGCCAGCGACGGCAGGAGCGCGACCCCGAGCCCCGCCTGCACCATGCCGACGGCCGCCGCCGCGTTGTCCGTCTCGAACGACGTGGCCGGCGCGAAGCCGCTGCGGGCGCAGGCGCTCACGAGGTGGCGGCGGCACCGGACGCAGCCCGCGATCCACCTGTCGTCGGCGAGGTCGCGGAGCGCGAGCGGGCCGCGGTGCCGCAGCGCCCGCGCCTCCGGCAGCACGGCCCAGAGCGTCTCGCGCCAGAGCGGCCGGGCATCGAGGTCGTCGAGGGAGCGGGCGGCGTGGTCGTCCGGGTCGTCCGGGTACGCGAAGGTGACCGCGACGTCGGCCTCGCGGGCGCGGACCGCCGCGACGGCCTCGGGCGGCTCGGCCTCGAGGTAGCCGAACCCCAGGCCCGGATGCGCCGCCGCGAGACCGCCGAGGAGTCGCGGCACGACCGTGGACGACGCGGACGGGAACGCCGCGACGCGCACGGTGCCGGCCCGGAGGCCGCGCAGGTCGTCGAGCTCGTCGGCCGCCGCGTCGATGGCGTGCACCACGGTCTCGGCGTGCCGGGCGAGGACGCGGCCGGCCTCGGTGAGGACGACGCCGCGTCCGGCGCGCGCGGTGACGGGCACGCCGATCCGCGCCTCCAGGCGGCGGAGCGTCTGCGACAGGGCCGGCTGGCTGACGCCGAGCGCCGCGGCGGCGGCCGTGATGGACCCCCGCACGGCCAGGGCGTGCACGGCGGCGAGGGCCGCCGAGTCGAGGTCGCGTGCGGTCGAGGGCGCGTCGGTCATCCGCGGATCATAACGTGCGGTTATGGGACGCATACCGGGAGGGCTCTTGCTCGATGGATCCGTGCTCGGCACGCTGGAGGCATGCCGACCCGGAACCCGACGCCCGCCCCCGCTGACGCCGCGCCGGCGCCGCTGCCCGCCGACCTCCGCGACCTGTTCGAGGCCGGGCCCGGCTACCTCTCCGCCTGCACCATGGGCCTGCCGACGCGCGCGACGGTCGAGCGCCTGCGGGCCGACCTCACGACCTGGTCGGCCGGGGGATCCACCGCGCACGGCTACGGCGGCGTCGTCGAGGGCGTGCGTGCGTCGTACGCGTCGCTCGTGGGCGTACCCGTGGGATCCGTCGCCGTGGGCTCGCAGACCGCCTCCTTCGTGAGCGTGCTCGCCGCCGCCGTGCCCGCGGGCGCCGAGGTGCTGTGCGTGTCGGGCGACTTCAGCTCGCTCACCTACCCGTTCGTCGTGGCGGAGGCGCGCGGCGTCGTCGTGCGGCACGTGCCGCTCGAGGAGCTCGCGGGCGAGATCGGCCCGCGCACGCACCTCGTGGCGTTCTCACTCGTGCAGTCCGCCGACGGCCGGGTCGCGGACGTCGCCGCGATCCGCGAGGCCGCCCGGATCCACGACGCCTTCACCCTCTGCGACACGACGCAGGCGGCCGGCGCCATGCCGATCGACGCGAGCCTGTTCGACGCCACCGCCTGCCACGCGTACAAGTGGCTCTGCGCACCGCGCGGCGCGGCGTTCCTCACGCTGTCGGACCGCTACCGGCGGACGCTCGTGCCCGTGCAGGCGAACTGGTACGCGGGCGCCGACGTGTGGGCGTCCTGCTACGGACCCGCGATGGCGCTCGCCGAGGACGCGCGCGCGTTCGACGTGTCGCCCGCCTTCGGCGCGTGGGTCGGCGCGGCTCCGGCGATCGCGCTGTTCGCGCGCCTCGACCTCCACGCCGTGCACCGGAGGAACGTCGAGCTGGGCGACCTCGTGAGCGCGGGGCTCGGCATCGAGCCGCGCGGACAGGCCATCGTCACGTGGCCGGACGCGGACGGCGCCGACCTCGCCCGGCTGGGCGCCGCGGGGATCGTCGCCTCGGGCCGCGCGGGCCGCGCGCGCATCGCCTTCCACCTCTGGAACGACGAGGACGACGTGGAACGCGTGGTCCGGGCGCTGCGCGCCTGACCCGCTGCGCCGCCTGACGCTGCGGCGCCTTACGCGCCGACGCGCTGGGATTCCCTCGGCTGGGAATAAGCCGGGCGCATGGCAGTTGGACATCGAGGCGCGCCATCCGCGCGCCCTGAGTCCTCCGGCGCCCCGCGCCCCCCTCATCTCGAAGGAACGCTCCGTGTCGTCTGCCGTCCTCCACCCCGGCGACGCGCTCTCCCGCCGGGAGCGCATCGTCTACATCATCGTGCTGGGCGCCCTCGTCGGCCTCGGCCCGTTCACGATCGACCTCTACCTGCCGGCCTTCCCGGTGATCAAGGAGCAGTTCGGCGTCTCGGACGCGGCCGTGCAGCTCACCCTCACGGGCACGACCGTCGGGTTCGCGCTCGGCCAACTCGTGGTCGGACCGTGGAGCGACCGCGTGGGGCGCCGACTGCCGCTGATCGTCGCCACGAGCCTGCACATCCTGGCGTCGCTCGGTGCCGCGCTCGCGCCCGACGTCACGGTGCTGCTCGTCTTCCGCATCCTCCAGGGCGCGGGTGCCGCGGGCGGCGCCGTCGTCGCCATGGCCATGGTGCGCGACCTCTTCGGCGGCCGCCCGCTCGTGCGCATGCTCTCGCGGCTCGCCCTCGTGACCGGGCTCGCGCCGATCCTCGCGCCCGTCATCGGCTCGCAGCTGCTGCGCTTCGTCGACTGGCGCGGCGTGTTCTACGCGCTCACCGCCTACGCGATCCTCGTCGTGATCGCGGTCACCTTCTTCATCGTCGAGACGCTGCCCAAGGACCGCGTGCGCATCGAGGAGAAGGGGACGCTCCTCCGCCGCTACCGCTCGGTGCTGGGCGACCGCGTGTTCGTCGGCGTCGCGCTCATCGGCGGGATGCAGTTCGCGGGGCTGTTCTCCTACCTCTCCAGCTCGTCGTTCCTGTTCCAGGACGTGTACGGGTTCGACGCGCAGCAGTTCGGGATCCTGTTCGGTATCAACTCGCTGGGCGTCGTGATCGGCAACCAGATCGCCGCGCGGCTCACGAAGGTCATCGGGCCGCAGTGGATCCTCGCGGGCGTCGTCACCGTGCAGTTCCTGTCGTCGGCGACGATCGTGCTGCTCGGCACCTTCACCGACGCCGGGCTCCTCGGCACGCTGATCCCGCTGTTCTTCTTCATCCTCGCGTGCGGCTTCGGCTTCCCCTGCGTGCAGGTGCTCGGGCTCGTCAACCACGGGCACGAGGCCGGCACGGCGGCATCGCTCCTGGGCGCGGTGAACTTCGGACTCGCGGGCGCGATCTCGCCCATCGTCGGCCTGATCGGCATCACCTCGGGCGTGCCCATGGCCGTCGTCATGGGCGCGTGCGCAGTCGTCTCGATCCTCTCGATGTGGCTCATCGTCCAGCCGCGGACGGTGCCGGCCCTCACCAACTGACGGCCGCGGGCCGCGGGGGAGCGCTGGGTAGGGTGAGGCCATGAGCCCCGCCCGCGACCCGGCCCGCCTCCGGGGGGTCGACGCGGCGCGCGGGCTCGCGGTCCTCGGCATGATGGCGGCGCACGTCGCGGTGCCGCGCACCCTCGAGCTCGACGAGCCGTCGACCTGGCTCGCCATCGCCGACGGCCGGTCGTCCATCCTCTTCGCCACGCTGGCCGGGCTCTCCATCGCGCTGATGTCGGGGCGCGAGCGGCCGCTCGACGGGAGCGACCTCGCGCGCGTGCGCCTGAGGATCCTCGTGCGCGCCGCATGCCTGTTCCTCCTCGGCGGGCTGCTGGCGGCGCTGCAGACGTACGTCGCCGTGATCCTCGAGGTCTACGCCGTGCTGTTCGTGGCCGTGCTGCCGCTGCTGCGCTGGCGGGCGTCACGCCTGCTCGCGCTCGCCGCGGTCGCCGCCGTCGCGCTGCCGGTCGCGACGACCGCGCTCGCCATCCACTTCGACGGCGCGCTCATGCGGCCGGATCCGTTCGTGGTCCTCGTCGTCACCGGCCACTACCCGGCGCTCACCTGGGTGGTGTTCGCGATCGCGGGCCTCGGGATCGGCCGGCTCGCGCTCGGCTCCGCGCGCGTGCAGCTGCTGCTCATGACGGTGGGCGCGGGTCTCGCCGTGCTGGCGTACGGCGGGTCGGCGCTGGTCGAGGCGGCCGTGCCCGCGCCGCCGCCCGGGTGGGAGTTCATCCTGTCGACGACGCCGCACGAGGGGTCGCCGTTCGAGGTCGTGGGATCCGGCGGGTTCGCCATCGCGGTCATCGGCCTGTGCCTGCGCGTCGCCGCCCTCCTGCCGGCCGTGCTGGTGCCGCTGGAGGCGGTGGGGCAGCTCGCGCTCACCGTGTACGCGGTGCACATCGTGGTGATCGACCTCGTCGCGCCCGAGGGCGACCTCATCGCGGACGACGGCGCGTACCTGGCGTTCCTCCTCGTGACGGTCGTGCTCTCGCTGCTCTGGACGCGGACCATCGGGCGCGGGCCGCTCGAGCGCGCGCTGGGCGCGGTCGCGGGGTGGGCGTCGGACCTCGCGCCGCGCGGATCCCGGGAGCGGGCCCCGGAGGGCGTCCGCTAGAGGGGTCGGCCGGATCCCGGGCGGGCGTCGCGCGCGGCCGCCCC
>NZ_JAAVCB010000082.1:0-47566 GCF_014802555.1 Clavibacter sp.
CGGGGCGGGGCGTCGTCGCGGGCCGGGCCGTCCTCCGTCGTGGGGTCTGCCGCCGCGGCGTCGTCGACGACGTCGGAGGCACCAGCGGGACCGTCGTCCAGGGGAGCAGCGGCACCGTCGTCCAGGGGAGCAGCGGGAGCGGACGCCGGAGCGGCCGCCGCGGCCCGGGCCGCGCGCTCGCGACGGGCGAGCTCGCCGGCCGCGCGGATCCACCGCTCGTCGCTCTCGTCGACCCCCTGCGCGTACACGCGGCGTCGCAGCTCCTCGACGGGGAGCGCGGCGACGGCGTCGTCGTCCTCGTGCATGGGCACCTCCGTGGCCGACCCTGCCACATCCTCCCGGCGGGTGCGGGGTGTCCCCGTGTTACGGCCCGGTTCGACACGCGCCCGTCCGGCCGCCTACCGTCGAGGTGCTGCAGGGACGCGGCCGTCGTCGGCGTCCCGCACCGCGAGCGGGCCCCTCGTCCCGCGCACGCCTCCTCGCGAGGCATCCCGACCGGGCGCCGAGGCGCGTCCGCTCGACCGCACCGGCGCGCACCCGCGCGTCGCTCGTCGTTGCACCCGCACCACGCCAGCCGCACCACGTCAGCCGCACCGCACCCGCACCACCGCCGGACAGCACCGGATCCCGCACCACCGAGAGGACCACCATGACCACCCAGGCACCCCTGATCGACGCCCCGAAGCGGAGGAACCGCCTCGGCCTCATCATCGGCGCGGTCGTCGTCGTCCTCGCGATCGTCGCCGCCGTCCTCTTCGCCACCGGCGCGTTCAACGGCGGCGGCAAGGCCGTCAAGATCGGCGTCGTCGGCGCGAGCAACCCGCAGTGGCCCCTCTTCGTCGAGGCAGCGAAGGAGCAGGGCATCGACGTGGAGATCGTGGACTTCACCGAGTACCCGCAGCTGAACCCGGCGCTCAGCGAGGGCGAGATCGACCTCAACCAGTTCCAGCACCTCGTCTACCTCGCGCAGTACAACGAGGGCGCGGGCGACGACCTCACGCCCATCGGCGCCACCGCGATCTACCCGCTCGGGCTGTACTCGCAGAAGCACGCGTCGGTCGCCGAGATCCCGCAGGGCGGCACCGTGATCCTCCCCAACGACGAGTCGAACCTCGCCCGCGGCCTGCTCCTGCTCCAGCGCGAGGGCCTCCTGACGCTGAAGGGCGGCGGATCCAGCGTGTCCACGCTCGACGACGTCGACCAGGCCGCCTCGAAGGTCACCGTCACCACGGTCGACGCCGCGCTCACCGCCACCTCGCTGCCGGACGCGGACGCCGTCATCATCAACAACGACTTCGTGACCGACGCGGGCCTCACCTCCGACGAGGCCCTCGCGCAGGACGACCCCAGCGACCCGAAGGCGCTCGCCTACGTCAACGTCTTCGCCAGCCGCGCCGACGACGCCGAGAACGAGACGTACCTGAAGCTCGCGCGGATCTTCGAGGACACCCCCGCCGTGGTCGACGCCGTCGTCGAGAACTCGGGCGGCACCGCCGTCCCGCTGAAGACGCCCCAGGACGAACTCGAGAGCCTGCTCGCCACGACCCAGAAGGCCGTCGCCGAGAAAAAGGCGGCCCGATGACGGACGCCCCGCACGTCTCCCTGCGGGGCGTCGGCAAGCAGTACCCGCCGCGCGCGAAGGGCGAGCAGGGCCTCGACGCGCTCGCCGACGTCGACCTCGACATCCGCCGCGGCGAGGTGTTCGGCATCATCGGCTACTCGGGCGCGGGCAAGAGCACGCTGGTGCGGCTCGTCAACGCGCTCGAGCGGCCGACCTCGGGCACCGTGTCGGTCGACGGGCGCGAGATCCAGGGCCTCCCCGAGCGGGAGCTGCGGAAGCTCCGCCTCGGCATCGGGATGGTGTTCCAGCAGTTCAACCTCTTCACGTCGAAGACCGTGTGGGGCAACGTCGCGTACCCGCTCACGGTCGCGGGCATGCCGAAGGACCAGCAGCAGCGCCGGATCAGCGACCTCCTCCACTTCGTGGGCCTCGCCGACAAGGCGCACGCCCGCCCCGACGAGCTGTCCGGCGGGCAGAAGCAGCGCGTCGGCATCGCCCGCGCTCTCGCGACGAGCCCCGCGATCCTCCTGGCCGACGAGGCCACGAGCGCCCTGGATCCCGAGACCACGAGCGAGGTCCTCGCGCTGCTGCGCCGGGTGAACGAGGAGCTCGGCGTCACCATCGTCGTCATCACGCACGAGATGGAGGTCATCAAGTCCATCGCCGACCGCGTGGCCGTCATGGACTCCGGCCGCGTCATCGAGCAGGGCGACGTGTTCGACGTGTTCTCCCGGCCCACGAGCGACGCGGCCCGCCGCTTCGTCTCGACGGTCGTCGCGGGGATCCCCGAGACCGACGAGGTGCAGCGCCTCCGTCGCCGCCACCCCGGCCGGCTCGTGACGCTGTCGTTCGCGGACGGCGGCGCCACCCAGACCGAGGTGTTCCGGGCGCTCGCCGCCGCGGGCATCGCGTTCGAGGTCGTGCACGGCGGCATCACCGAAATCCAGGGCCGCACGTTCGGCAACCTGACCCTCGCACTCGGGGGCGACCCCGCGCGCATCGACGAGGTGCTCGCGGCCGACCGCGCCGGCGTCACCGTGACGGAGGTGGTCTGAGATGGACGCGCTGACCCCGCTCCTGCCGCTGCTCGGCCGGTCGACGGTCGAGACGCTCGTGATGGTGCTGCTCACGCTGCTGTTCGGCGGGCTCGGCGGCCTCGCGATGGGCCTCGGCCTCTACCTCACGCGGGCCGGCAGCCTGCTCCCGAACCGCTCCGTGTTCGCGGTGCTGAACCTGGTCGTCAACACCTTCCGGCCGATCCCGTTCGTCATCTTCCTGGTCGCCGCCCAGCCCCTCGCCCGCCTCGTCACGGGCAACGGCATCGGGCAGCCGGCGATCATCTTCACGCTGTCGCTCGGGGCGTCGTTCGCGATCAGCCGCATCGTCGAGCAGAACCTGCTCACGGTGCAGCCGGGCGTGATCGAGGCGGCGAGGTCCGTGGGCGCGAGCCCGGTGCGGATCATCTTCACGCTGCTGATCCCGGAGGCCCTCGGCCCGCTGATCCTCGGCTACACGTTCGTCTTCGTCGGCATCGTCGACATGACGGCCGTCGCGGGCGCCATCGGCGCCGGCGGCCTGGGCAACTTCGCGATCGTCTACGGCTACCGGCAGTTCGAGCCGGTCGTCACCTGGGCGGCGGTGCTCATCATCATCGTGCTCGTGCAGGTGGTGCAGTTCGCCGGCAACCGGATGGCCCGGGCGGCGCTGCGGCGCTGATCCGTCCCGCTCGCCGCCCGCCGCGGCCGCCCCGCTATCGCAGCGAGGCGGCCGCCGCGCGCACGTGCCGCGTGAGGTCGGCGAGCACGGGGGAGTCGACGCTCCAGCGCTGCCAGTGCAGCGCGACGTCCACGTGGGATCCCGCGTCGAGCGGCACGAGCGCACCCGACGCGATGAGCTCCTCGCTCTGCAGGTCCGGCAGCATGCCCCAGCCCATGCCGAGCGTGACCGCCGTGACGAACTCCGCCGACGACGGCACGTAGTGGCGCGGCTGGCCCGCGGGCGAGCGCCGGCCGCGGGCCAGCGGTCCTGCATGGCGTCCTTGCGATCGTACATCACGAGCGGCGCGACCGCCAGCGCGCTCGGCGTCGGCCCGTCGGGCACGTGGGCGGCGACGTAGGCGGGCGTCGCGAGCGCGCGGTACCGCATCCGGCCGAGCCGCTCCGAGGTGCAGCCCTGCACCGGGTCCTTCACGCTCGTGACGGCGGCCATCGCGGATCCGTCGCGCAGCAGGTCGAGGGAGTGGTGCTCGTCCTCGCGCAGCACCTCCACCGCCTGCCCGGTCTCGGTCGCCAGCGCGGCGAACGCGGGCAGCAGCCACGACGCGAGCGAGTCGCCGTTCACGACCACGGGCACCGCCGCCGTCCCCGCCCGCGGCGCGTCGCCGTCGCCCACGCCGAGCAGACCGTCGAGGTCGCGCTCGAGCAGCAGCACCTGGCGCGCGTGGCGCAGCACGGCGTCGCCCGCCTCGGTGGTGGTCGCGGGGCGGGTGCGGCGGAGGAGCACGCGGCCGGCGCTGCGCTCGAGCGCGGTGATCCGCTGGCTCACCGCGGAGGGCGTGAGACGCAGCGCGCGGGCGGCCGCGTCGAGGGTGCCCGTGTCGATGACGGCGGCCAGGGTGCGGAGGTGCTCGGTGCGGATGTCCATCATCAGCGATGCTAATGGTGCAGCAGGAACATGAGCTGGCCTGATGCCCGCCCGATGCCTAGCGTGCAGGCCATGCACCCGCTCGCGCACGCGCTCTCCGGCTTCGGCCTCGGCTTCTCGCTCATCGCCGCGATCGGCGCGCAGAACGCCTTCGTCCTGCGGCAGGGCACCCGGCGCGAGCACGTGCTGCCGGTCGTGCTCATCTGCGCCGTCTCCGACGTGATCCTCATCGGCCTGGGCGTCGCCGGGATCGGCGCGGTCATCGAGGCGGCGCCCGTCGCGATCGTCGTCATACGGATCCTCGGCGCGTGCTTCCTCGCCGGCTACGCGGCGCTCTCGCTGCTCCGGGCCGTCGCGCCCGAGGGCCTCGCCGTCGCCGCGTCGGCACCGCGCGCGCTCGGCGCCGTGATCGCCGCGTGCCTCGCGCTCACCTGGCTGAACCCGCACGTCTACCTCGACACCGTGCTCCTCGTCGGATCCGTCGCGGCCGGCCACGGCGACGGCCGCTGGGCGTTCGGCATCGGCGCGATGGCCGCCAGCTGCGTCTGGTTCACGCTCCTCGCGACGGCGGCCCGGGTCTTCGCGCCCCTGCTCGCGCGGCCCGCCGCCTGGCGCGTGCTCGACACCGTGATCGCGGCGGTGATGCTCGTGCTCGCCGTGCAGATCCTGCTGCCGCTCGTGCCGGCGGGGCCGGGGGAGGGTGCGCGGATCCTCGTCGCCACCGCGATCTGCGTGCTCCTGGCGGGCGGGGTGGCGGCGTGGTCGGTCGTGCGCCGGCGTCGGGCGGATGCGGTCCGCCGCGACCGGACGACGGCCGACGCGCCCGCCGCCCCCGCCTCGGACGGGCAAGGAACAGTCGAGGCGTCCGCGCTGTTGGCATGAGCATGACCGTCCCGCTCTCCATCCTCGACCTCGCCCCCATCGCCCCCGGGGAGACCGCCCGCGACAGCTTCCAGGCCTCCGTCGCCCTCGCCCAGCAGGCCGAGCGGAGCGGCTACCGCCGCGTCTGGTACGCCGAGCACCACAACATGGCGTCGATCGCCTCCAGCGCCACGAGCGTGCTCATCGCCCATGTCGCCAGCCAGACGTCGACCATCCGGCTCGGCTCCGGCGGCGTCATGCTCCCGAACCACTCGCCCCTCACCATCGCGGAGCAGTTCGGCACGCTCGAGACGCTGCACCCGGGGCGCATCGACCTCGGCCTCGGCCGCGCCCCCGGCAGCGACCAGGCCACGTTCCGGGCGCTCCGCCGCGACCCGGGATCCTCGGACCGCTTCCCGGAGGACGTCGTCGAGCTGCAGGGCTTCCTCTCCGGCGAGAGCCAGGTCCCGGGCGTCGCCGCGACTCCGGGTGCCGGTACGCGCGTGCCCCTCTACATCCTGGGATCCTCGACCTTCGGCGCCCAGCTCGCCGCGGCCCTCGGCCTGCCGTTCGCCTTCGCGTCGCACTTCGCGCCCGACATGCTGCTCGACGCCATCGCGATCTACCGCCGCGACTTCCGCCCGTCGGAGCAGCTCGACGCGCCCTACGCGATCGCCGGCATCAACGCCATCGCGGCCGACGACCGCGCCGACGCCGAGCGCCAGTTCGCCCAGGTCCGCCGCGCGCGCCTCATGATGCTGCTCCGCCAGAGCGGCCAGATCCCGGCCACGCAGACCTTCACGGACGACGAGCTCGACCGGCTCCTCGAGGCCCCGGTCGGCGCGCACGTCGCCAGCATGATGACCTACACGGCCATCGGCACGGGCGCCGAGGTCTCCGACTACGCGAACCGGTTCGCGGAGCAGGCGGGGGTCGACGAGGTCATCGTCGGGCATGCCTCGCAGCGCACGCCCGAGCGCCTCCGCTCGGTCGATCTGATGGCGGACGCGCACGCGCTCGTCGCCGTCGCCGCGTAGCCGAGCGGTGGCCGACGACGCCGCGCCCGCTCCCGCGGACCCACGCGCAGCGCTCGCCGCGCTGCGCGCCGACACGCTCGCGCTCATCCGCGGCCTCGACCGCGATGTCGCCGCGATCGTCGAGGCCCGCCAGGACGCCAACTCCGACGACGAGCACGACCCCGAGGGCGCGACCCTCGCGTTCGAGCGCTCGCAGTCCGACGCGATGATCCGCGAGGCCCGCGTCCGCCTCGCCGACGTCGACGCCGCGGTCGCGCGCCTCGACGCGGGCGCCTACGGGCGCTGCGAGGTGTGCGGCGAGGCGATTGCGGCGGGGCGGCTCGAGATCCGTCCGGCCGCGCGCCGCTGCGTCGCGCACGCCTGAGCGCACCCGCCCGCTGGCGGGCGTCCGCCGCTCGTCGGGCGTCCGGCGTCAGGCCCCGTCGTCGTCCAGGTCGAGGATCAGCTGCCGCAGAAGCCCCGCCAGCACGTCGCGGTCGGCCGCGGGCAGGGTCTCGAGCAACTCCGCCTCCTCCGCCACGAGCCGCGTGATCGCGGTGTCGACGCGCGTGCGCCCCGCGTCCGACATGACCACGAGGATCCCGCGGCCGTCGTGCGGATCCGTCCGCCGCTCCACGAGGCCGCGCGCCACGAGCCGGTCGATGCGGTTCGTCATCGTGCCGGAGGAGACGAGCGTCTGCTGCAGGAGCGCCTTGGGGCTCAGCTGGTAGGGATCGCCCGCCCGCCGCAGCGCCGACAGCACGTCGAACTCCCACGACTCGAGCTCGGACTCCTGGAACGCCGACCGCCTGGCCCGCTCGAGCAGCCGCGACAGCCGTCCGACGCGCGACAGCACCTCGAGCGGGGAGAAGTCGAGGTCGGGCCGCTCTCGTCGCCACGCGTCGACGATGCGGTCGACCTCGTCGCGGCTGGGCATCCCCCCATCATGCCGGTCCCCGCGCGTGGAAGAGACCCGCGTAAGAGGGGTAGAGGCGTGAGGCGGCTGATGCGAACATCGAGAGACGACGCTTTTCGTTCATCGCTCCCTGCCGCGCGCATATGGCCGTAGAGCAATTTGCAATCCACTCGGTCTCCCAAGTAAAAGGACTCTGTCATGGTGTTGGTGCTCCCGGTAAGGCAGACTCCCGAAGCCCCTGAATGGCTGCGACTCTATAGGGAAGATCTTTTGACGTTGGACGAAGTGGGTCTGGTGGAGGGGGTGACTCGGGAGGCTATTCGTCGGCGGCTGCGCGCGCTTGGCATCTCGCCGCGTTCGTTGGGTGAGACTCTCGACCTAAGGCGCTTGAGGGCAGTCTCCGAAAAGGCGACGGCGATGACAGAAAGCTTCCTTCGTCTTCGTGATCTTGACGAGGTGGCAGCCGATGTGGGGCTTCAAAGGTCATGGGTCGCGCGTTTTATCTCCGAAACGGTGCCGGATTACGCAGTCCTGACGCGAGTGCCGCGCCTAGGGGCGAAGCGGTATTCTAATGAGGAGTTGATAGGATGCTTGCAGGCCGCGGCTGTCGCAGAAGGTCGCACTCTGTCGGCTCAGGCCTACCAGAGGCATGCGATTCAAAATCCTAGGCTCGAAGATGGTCGTCCCGCGCCCGGGATGCAGGTCATGGCCATTCGATTCGGCAGCTGGCGATCCGCGCTGGAGGCCGCGGGTTTACCGGCTAACCCCCACTCTGGCCAAGATAAACGCTTCGACGAAGCTACTGCGGTTGCCGCGGTCATCTCATGCTGGCGTGAGACTGGTCGTCCGCCTACCGCGGCGTCATACGACGAGTGGCAACGATCCCAGGAGATATTTCCCAGCGGAAGTACCGTGCGCAACTTATGCGGCTCTTGGAACGCGCTCCTCTTGCGGGCCTGGCAGATGGTCCATGGAATCGAATTAGACCAGCATGATTCCGAGACTTCAGTGCCGGAACCGATTCTTCGGGCACGAGAGGTCGTCGAAGGATCGGGTGGATTTGTGCCGTACGTAAGCGCAAATGAGGGTGCCGATGTCGAATTACCGCACTACTTTGCGGAGAATTACGCAGGCAACGAGCGAGCGGTGCGCAGTCACGCACGCATTCAGAACGCCGTAGCTGTCGTTGCCGAAGCAATGGGGTTCCAGTGTCTTAGCTCGTCGATTCAAGGGCCGCGGTTCGATCTCGCCTTGCTCGGGGGTTCGCAAGCGTTCATTGTTGAAGTTAAATCGGCAAGCGAGAGCAATATCGAACATCAGATGCGCATGGCACTCGGGCAGGTGCTCAAGTACTGTCATTCGGTCCGAAACTCCCTGCCTGTGAGGCCAGTGATAGCCGTAGAGATTTTCCCCGGCGAAGAGTGGTCTGCTGTGCTGAATGAGCTCGGTGTCGGTCTGCTAGTTGAGGAATCGATGGTCACTGACTTCGAGCGTTTCGTGCAAGAAGCGTGCGCGCCAATTACGGAGTCCGGAAGCGTGATGCCGGTGGCACCGGCGCCGGGTAAGGCCGCCATACCCGTCGCGCGCTGATCCGGCAGTCGCCGGTCTGGCAGACTCATCGTGCGCACGGCCGGACCGTGAGCGGTCCGCCTTGGTGTAACGGCAGCACTTCAGCCTTTGGAGCTGTGAGGTCCAGGTTCGAATCCTGGGGGCGGAGCCACGCCCGACGGCCGCGCCGGACAGACGCACGAGGACCAGGGAGACCGCCATGACCGACTCAGACAGCACGCCGACGACGCGTGAGATCCCCATCGTGACGGGCGAGCTCGACGTCGACGGCGAGCCGCGCAGTCCGTCCATCGCGGTCGTGATCCTCGCGGCCGGCCAGGGCACCCGCATGCGCTCGCGCCTCCCCAAGGTCCTCCACCCCCTCGCGGGTCTCCCGCTCGTCGGCCACGTGCTCGCGACCGCGGAGGAGCTGGGCGCGCGCCACGTCGTCACCGTCGTGCGCCACGACCGCGACCAGGTCGTCGACGTCGTCAGCCGGCTCGCGCCCGACGCGCTCATCGTCGACCAGGACGAGATCCCCGGCACCGGCCGCGCAGTCGAGGTCGGCATCACGGCCCTGCCCGACGGCTTCACGGGCCAGGTCGTCGTGCTCTCGGGCGACGTGCCCCTGCTCGACGCGGCGACCCTCCGCTCGCTCGTCTCCGCGCACCGCCAGGCGCGCAACGACCTCACGCTCCTCACCGCCCGCCTCGACGACCCGACCGGCAACGGCCGCATCATCCGCGGCCAGGACGGCGCGTTCGAGGCCATCGTCGAGCAGAAGGACGCGACGGGCGAGCAGCTCCGCATCGACGAGGTCAACGCCGGCGTCTACGTCTTCGACGCCGAGGCGCTCCGGCAGACGCTCGGCGCCATCGGCACCGACAACGCCCAGCGCGAGAAGTACCTCACCGACGCGGCCGACGTGATCCGCCGCGCGGGCGGATCCATCGAGGCCCTGCCCGTGCGCGACAGCTGGCTCGTCGCCGGCATCAACGACCGCGTGCAGCTCACGGCCGCGGCCACCGAGCTGAACGCGCGAATCATCCGCCGCTGGCAGCTGGCGGGCGTGACGATCCATGACCCGCGCACCACGTGGATCGACGTCAAGGCCACGCTCGCCGCCGACGTCACGGTCCTCCCGGGCACGCAGATCCTCGGCGCCTCCACGGTCGCGGCCGGCGCGACGGTCGGCCCCGACACGACCCTCCGCGACACCGAGGTCGGCGAGGACGCGACCGTGCGCCGCACCGACGCGGAGCTCGCCGTCATCGGCGCGCGCGCGACCGTCGGCCCGTTCTCCTTCCTGCGCCCGGGCACGCGCCTCGGCGACGAGGGCAAGATCGGCGCCTACGTCGAGACGAAGAACGTCGAGATCGGCGCGGGCAGCAAGGTCCCGCACCTCAGCTACGTCGGCGACGCGACCATCGGCGAGCACAGCAACGTCGGCGCGGGCGCCGTGTTCGCGAACTACGACGGCGTGTCCAAGCACCGCACCGAGGTGGGCGACCACGTGCACCTCGGCTCGCGGAACGTCCTCGTCGCACCGGTTAGGATCGGTACCGGCTCCTACACGGGTGCCGGTGCCGTCATCCGCAAGGACGTCCCGCCCGGCGCACTCGGCATCTCGGTGGCGCCGCAACGCAACATGGTCGGCTGGACCGAGGCGAAGCGACCGGGCACCCCCGAGGCCCGGGCCGCCGTCGAGGCCGCCGACGGGCCTGCGGACGACGCGTCCGACGCCTGAGCACACCGAGCAGCACTGACGAGACGGAGTCCCGTGTCCGCAATCAAGACCGCCGGAGAGAAGCGGCTCGTGATCGTCACGGGTCGCGCGCACCCCGAGCTCGCCGAGCAGATCGCGGAGGAGCTCGAGACGACCCTCGTGCACACCGACGCGCGGACCTTCGCCAACGGCGAGCTCTACATCCGGTACGACGAGAGCGTCCGCGGCAGCGACGCGTTCGTCATCCAGTCGCACACCGCGCCCATCAACGAGTGGCTCATGGAGCAACTCATCATGGTCGACGCGATGAAGCGGGCCTCGGCCAAGCGGATCACCGTGGTCGCCCCGTTCTACCCCTACGCCCGGCAGGACAAGAAGGGCCGCGGCCGCGAGCCGATCTCCGCCCGCCTCGTGGCCGACCTGTTCAAGGCCGCCGGCGCCGACCGCATCATGTCGGTCGACCTCCACGCCGCGCAGATCCAGGGCTTCTTCGACGGCCCCGTCGACCACCTCTTCGCGATGCCCGTCCTCCTCGAGCACATGCGCTCGGTGCTCGACTCGAAGACCCTCACCGTCGTCTCGCCCGACATGGGCCGCGTGCGCGTCGCCGACATCTGGAGCGACAAGCTCGGCGCCCCGCTCGCCATCATCCACAAGCGCCGCGACCCCAAGGTGCACAACCAGGTCACCGTCCACGAGATCGTCGGCGACGTCGCCGGACGCGTGTGCCTCCTGGTGGACGACCTCATCGACACGGGCCGCACCATCGTCTCCGCCGCCGAGGCGCTCAAGAAGAACGGCGCGACGGGCGTCGTGGTCGCGGCGACGCACGCGGTCTTCTCCGACCCGGCGACGCAGATCCTCGACAGCGAGCACATCGACTCCGTCGTCGTCACCGACACGCTGCCGATCCCGGAGGACAAGCGCTGGGACAAGCTCACCGTGCTGCCCATCGCGCCGCTGCTCGCCCGCGCGATCCACGAGGTCTTCGACGACGGATCCGTCACGAGCATGTTCGACGGGGCCGCGTAGTCTGACTGTCCCAGGACGTTGTTGCATGCAGATGGGTCGGCACGAGAGTGCCGACCCATCTGCATCGGATGCTGTTGATTCGAGTTGACGCTCCGTCAACCTCGTGAGACGTAGACTCCTGTCCCAGTGACCTTCAACTGAAGAAAGCCCGGGATGTTGCCGAAGCCATTCAAGCTCGTGCTGAACGAGTATCGGATTCGAGACCCGTTGTCGTAAACATCCACGTGCTCATTGTTCACGGACTGCACGAAACTCACGAACTTAGCCGTACCGTCGATGTACTGAGCCTTGCCGCCTCCCGGATACTGCTGGTAGTTCGCGTTGAAGCTGTTGCTGGCGGTTACACCGTTGTAATACACATGGCAATTCTGTGCATACACGACTCCCGCGTTACGGCCGCGCACGCAACTCGTGATTCCGACCGTCGCGTCCGGCTGGATGAGGCCCTCATGGTCTACAGAATCACCGTGGTAGTAAGGGGAGGCGAATGGTTTCGCCCGAGCCTGCATCACCATCACCTCGTCAGGAGTGGCCGGCCGGCCGATCTCGTTGCCCGTCTCGCCAACAGAGCCGTCTGCGTAAGTATCGATACTCACGCTGTAGCCGTCTTTGATTCTCACCTGCGTGGAGACGGATGCGGTGTCTGTCATAGAATCGACACGCTGGCCGGCTTTCAACTTGACGATGAGTCGGCCCTGCACCTCTGCGTGTATCCCAAGCGACGACATGTGCTGACGAAGCGCGGTGTCATCGAAGGCGCGGTGAGAATGGGGAGCCGCGTTCGCGGGCTGAGCCAAGGCGAGCAGGGCGAGGACTGCTCCGGCAGTCAGGGAGCTCCATCTCCTGGGACTCCGCATCATGCGCTCCTGTCCGTGTGGCCGAGATGAGTATGACGAACTGCCTGGCTGTGGCTCGGTGTAGTCCTGTTGCCCACGAGGAACCACATCAAGGCCCCCACTATCGGCGCGATGAGAATGACGATGATCCAGATCGCGGCCGAATTCGTGGTGATGGTGCTTCGGCGTCGCACGACTTGAATGAGCGCGATCACGGCCAGAAGGGCGGTGGTGCCGATGGCGACAGACCAGAAGGCGTCGTAGAACGGCATCAGGTATCCGCGTTTCGCGCCTGGGGACTATGCATGGTAAGGATCTCCTTCGCGTCGTCGGCAGATCCACTCACTAGGGGATCCGGCTGGTGCTCAGAACATAGGTTGCCCTCGACCTGCGCGTGTGAGAACTGCACAGGAGATTTGCAGGACGGCTGTACTGCCCGCTGAGGTGGGGCGGTGCCGCGGCATCCGGTCGCAAGCATTCGGGCCCATGTCCTCGCCAGGGACGCCGGGGGTCGCGTCTACCTCCCCGTCGGCGACCTCATCGACACCGGCCCCACTACCGTCCTCGCCGCGAATACGCTGAAGAAGACCGGGATGGCTTCGCCGCGATCCACGAGGTGTTCGACGACGGATCCGTCACGAGCATGGTCGACGGGGCGGCCTAGGCCCCACCACCGCGGTGCGGCCGCCCACGCGGGCGGCCTCGGGATCAGTCCCGGGAGTTCCGCTCGACGACCTCGCGCGCCACGCGCCCCGACGGGATGAGCCCGAGCGACACGATGTGCTCGTCGCCGCCGAAGGCGTACCGCGTATAGCACTCGTACCCGACGACGCCGGGTCCGAAGAGCTGGAAGCGCACCTCGTACGAGGGGGAGTCGGGACGCTCGTACGCCACGAAGTCGGCGCAGGCCATGTCGGCTGTGTTCGCGCCCACGCGCACCATCGTCACGACGCCGGGCAGCAGCAGGCTGACGATGCCGACCACGACGACGACCCGCATCACGAGCAGCGTGCGCCTGCTGCGCAGGCTCCGCGGGCGGTGCGGCTCGTAGCCCGCGAGCTCCGGGTGCTCGTCCTCGTCCATCCGCCCCAGTGTGACAGACGCCCCGCCGCCCGGGACGGGCGGCGGGGCGTCGGCGACGGTCGGCTGGCCGCTAGTGGGTGTCCTCGGCCTCGACCTCGGAGCGGTCGCCGGACCACAGCGTGTGGAAGGTGCCCTCCTTGTCGGTGCGGTGGTACGTGTGCGCGCCGAAGAAGTCGCGCTGGCCCTGCACGAGGGCGGCGGGCAGGCGCTCGGAGGCGAGCGAGTCGTAGTAGCTCAGCGCCGACGCGAAGCCGGGCACCGGGATCCCCGACAGCGCGGCGACCGAGACGACCCGGCGCCAGGCCTGCTCGCCGTCGGCGACGGCCTTGGCGAAGTACGGGTCCTCGAGCAGCGTCGCGAGGCCGGAGTCCTTCTCGTACGCCTCGACGATGCGGTTGAGGAACTGCGCGCGGATGATGCATCCGCCGCGCCAGATCTCCGCGACCTTGCCCTTGTCGATGTCCCAGCCGTACTCCTTCGCGCCCGCTTCGATCGCATCGAAGCCCTGCGCGTACGCGACGACCTTGCTCGCGTAGAGCGCGGCGCGCACGTCGTCCTCGAAGGTGTCGCCGCCGGACTGAATCTCCGGACGGCTCGTGATCGTCGCCTGCACGGCCTTCCGCTGCTCGGGCTTGGAGGACACGGCGCGCGCGAACACGGCCTCCGCGATCCCGCCCACCGGCACGCCGAGGCCCACCGCGTTCTGGACGGTCCAGACGCCCGTGCCCTTGGACCCGGCCTGGTCGACGATGACGTCGACGAGAGGCTTCCCGGTCGCGGCGTCCTTCTGCCGGAGCACCTCGGCGGTGATCTCGATGAGGTACGACTCGAGGTCGCCCCCGTTCCACTCCTCGAACACGTCGGCGATCGCGTCGGGCTCGTGGCCGCCGACGCGCCGCAGCAGGTCGAACGACTCGGCGATGAGCTGCATGTCGGCGTACTCGATGCCGTTGTGGATCATCTTCACGAAGTGACCGGCGCCGTCGGTGCCGATGTGGGTGACGCAGGGCTTGCCCTCCGCGACCGCGGCGATCGACTCGAGGATGGGGCCGAGGGTCTCGTACGCCTCGGCCGTGCCGCCGGGCATGATGCTCGGGCCCTTGAGCGCGCCCTCCTCGCCGCCGGAGATGCCGGCGCCGACGAAGTGGAGGCCCTTCGCGCGGACCTCCTTCTCGCGGCGGATGGTGTCGGTGAACAGCGCGTTGCCGCCGTCGACGATGATGTCGCCCTCCTCGAACGCCTCGGTCAGCTGCTCGATGACCGCGTCCGTGCCGCGTCCGGCCTTGACCATGATGATGGCGGTGCGGGGGCGCTGCAGCGAGGCGGCGAACTCCTCGATGGTGGTGGCGGCGACGAAGCCCGCCTCGGGGTGCTCCTCGACGAGGTCGGTGGTCTTCTGGGTGGTGCGGTTGTACACCGCGACCGTGTTGCCCTCGCGGCTGGCGAGGTTGCGGGCGAGGTTCGACCCCATCACCGCGAGCCCCACCACCCCGATGTTCGCCGTGGCCTGCTGGTCATCTGACATCTGATGCCTCCTTGTCGACAGTCGTCCTCAGGCTACGCCCGGGCCCCCGACCGTCAGCGGGGCGTCGGGGAGCGTCTCGTAGGATGGATGAGCGCACCCAGACGGTCGCGCCGCACGAGTTCCTCACCGAACCGCAGGGAGTGATCCGCATCGACGCCGTCCGCCCGTTCCCGCCCGTGATCGTGATGGGGGTCTCCGGATCCGGGAAGTCGACGGTCGGCGAGCTCCTCGCGCAGGACGCCGGCGTCCCGTTCATCGACGGCGACGACCTCCACCCCGAGGCCAACCGCCGCAAGATGGCCGAGGGCCACGCGCTCGACGACGACGACCGCCGCCCCTGGCTCGAGGAGGTGGGCCGCGCGCTCGCCGGTCGTCCCGAGGGCGGACCCGTCGTCGCGTGCAGCGCGCTCAAGCGCTCCTACCGCGACATCCTCCGCGCCGCCGCGCCCGACGCCGTCTTCGTGCACCTGGTCGGCGACCACGATCTGCTGGCCGAGCGCCTCGGCGGACGCGAGGGCCACTTCATGCCGTCGAGCCTCCTGTCGTCGCAGCTGCGCACGCTCGAGCCGCTCGGCGACGACGAGCAGGGGATCACGCTCGACATCACCGACGATCCCGTCGCGCTCGCGGACGCGGCCGTCCGCGAGCTGCTGCCCGGCGGCCGCACGGCGTCACCCGGCCGGGTCGACGACGCGCCGGCCACCTCGACCGAGCCCGCCGCCGCGGTGCCCGAGGCGGACGTCCCCGCGCTCGTCCGGGAGGCGCGGTCGGGGTCCGACGTGCCCCACACGGGCGCCGCCGCGGACGCGGCAGCGCCGTCCGAGCCCGGGCACCACGCCGCCGCCGTCCCGTCCGCCGCGGTCCGCGAGGCCGACGCCGCGCCCGCCGCCGTCGAGGGAGCGCCCGCCGCCGTCGTCCACGAGCCCATCCGCGTCGCGATCGTCGGCTGCGGCGTCATCGGCACGCACCATGCGCGCGTCCTCGCTGAGCACCCGGAGTTCCGCGTCGCCGCGCTCGTCGACGAGCTGCGCGCCGAGCGCCCGCGCGTCTTCGCGCACCTCGGCGACCTGATCCGCGCGGACGCCGCCGAGCTCGTCGTCATCTGCACGCCCAGCGGCCTGCACATCGGCCTCGCCGAGGAGGCGCTGGCCGCCGGCCTCCACGTCGTCATCGAGAAGCCGCTCGACGTCGACCTCGCGCGCGGCCGCCGCATCGCGGAGCTCGCGCGCGAGGCCGCCGGGCGGGGGATCCTCTCGACCGTCATCAGCCAGCACCGCTTCAACCCGTCGAGCGTCGTCGTCGACCGGGCCGTGCGCTCCGGCCGGCTCGGCCGGCTCACCTCGGCCGTCGCCAGCGCTCCGTGGTGGCGCAGCCAGGGCTTCTACGACTCCGGCCACTGGCGCGGCACGTGGGACCTCGACGGCGGCGGCGCCCTCATGAACCAGGGCGTGCACACGCTCGACCTGCTCGTCTCCTACCTCGGCCGCCCGGTCGAGGTGTACGCGCAGACCGCGCTGCTCGCCCACGACGGCATCGAGGTCGAGGACGTCGCAGTCGCCGTGATCCGCTTCGCGTCCGGCGCCCTCGCGACGCTGCAGGCGACCACCGCCGGGTACCCGGGCCTCGACACCCGCGTGCAGGTGCAGGGCACGCGCGGATCCGCCGTCATCGAGGCCGGATCCCTCACCTACTTCCACGCGGCGCCCGCGTCGGGCGTGCCCGCCCAGGCCGACGTGCGCAACGACGCCGAGCTCGAGATCCACGACGCCGACCTGCCGCGCTCGCCGCGCCTGGACAACACCTACCTCGAGGGCCACTACCGCCAGTACGACGACATCGCCGACGCCCTGCGCGTCGGCCGCCCGGCCGGCGTCACGGTCGACGACGCCTTCGTTTCGCTCGCCACCGTGGTGAGCGTCTACGTCTCGGCGACGCTCGGCACGCCGGTCGCGTTCGAGGACGTCGTCGACGGCGTGCACGACGGGCTGCGGCTCCGGGTCGGGCAGTCCATGCCGCCCGCGCCGGGATCGCCCGCGCCGGCCTCGGCCCCGGCCTCGGCCGCGGCCTCGGCGGACGCGTCGACCGGGGACCCGTCCGTCCGGTAGCATCGGGGGTTGAACTTCGGCGAGGGATCGCAAGAGCCGCGCGCGAGCGCGGCGGCGGTCCGTTATCGACGCGGTGGACGGGGCTCGCACCTCATTCCTCACGCGCAAGCGTTCGAGCAGACGACAGACACACGACGCGAGCCCTCACGGGCCGCAATTGGAGCGACACCATGGTTGACAACAACCTCTCCGCGGAGCTGCGCACGCAGTTCGGCAAGGGCGCGGCCCGCAAGATCCGCGCGGTCGGCAAGATCCCCGCGGTCATCTACGGCCACGGCACCGACCCGCAGCACGTCACGCTGCCGGGCCACGAGCTCATGCTCATCATCCGCAAGGCGAACCAGATCATCACGCTCGACATCGCGGGCACTCCGCAGCTGGTCCTCGTGAAGGACGTCCAGAAGGACCCCGTGCGCCAGATCATCGAGCACGTCGACCTCATCGTCGTCCGCCGTGGCGAGCGCGTCGAGGTCGAGGTCCCGATCCACGTCGAGGGCGAGTCCTACCCCGGCACGATCCACAACCTCGAGAACACATCCATCACGGTCGACGTCGAGGCCACCCACATCCCGGAGCGCTTCACCGTCTCCATCGAGGGCTTCGAGGAGGGCACGCAGATCACGGTCGGCCAGGTCGACCTGCCCGCCGGCGCCAACCTGGTGACCGACCCCGAGACGCTCGTGCTCGCCATCTCCGTGCCGCAGCTCGACCTCACGACCGACGCGGTCGACGAGGACGTCGTGGCCGAGGGCGACGCGGACGTCGCGGTCACCGACGACGGCGCCACGGGCGACCAGTCGGGCGACGACAAGTAGCGATCGCCCGCGGCTCCGGCCGCACGCACGACCAGCACGACAGCACGACCAGCACCACGGAGCCCGTCGGCCGCCGTCCGGGATCACCGGCAGCGGCCGGCGGGCTCCGCGCATCCGCGCCGGATGCGATCGACCTACCGAGGAGAGCGCACGTGGACGACCGGACCCTGCTCGTGGTCGGCCTCGGCAACCCCGGCCCGCAGTACGCGGGCACGCGGCACAACGTCGGCCAGATGGCGCTCGACGTGCTCGCGGACCGGATGCGCGCCACGTTCCGCTCGCATCGCGCCAACGCGCAGGTCGCGGAGGGGCGCGCCGTCCCGGGCGGTCCGAAGCTCATCCTCGCGAAGCCGAACTCGTTCATGAACCTGTCCGGCGGGCCGGTCGCGAACCTCCTCTCGTACTTCTCGCTCGAGCCCGCGCAGCTCGTGGTCGCGCACGACGAGCTCGACATCCCGTTCGACTCCATGAAGCTCAAGCAGGGCGGCGGTCACGGCGGCCACAACGGGATCCGCGACATCATCTCCTCCGCCGGCACGGGCGACTTCACGCGCGTGCGCATCGGCATCGGGCGCCCGCCCGGCCGCCAGGACGCCGCCGACTTCGTGCTGAAGCCCTTCTCCTCCACCGAGCGGCAGGTGCTGCCGAACGTGCTGGAGGACGCGGCCGACGCCGTCGAGATGATCGCCTCCGAGGGCCTCATCGCGGCGCAGCTGCGCTTCCACACCGCCGCGTCCTGATCCGCGCCCGGCCCGGTCCGCGCGTCCCGCGTCCGCCCACGGCGGACGGAGGCGGCCCTGTCGGTGGCGGCGCGTACGATCATCTGGTGATCCTCCAGGGCTTGATCCCGGCGCTCTCGCGCGCCTCCACGTTCGACGACGCCCTCGCATCGGCCTCCCGCGACGCCGACTTCTCCCTCACCGAGGGGCTCCAGGGGCCGCTGCTCGCGGGGCTCCTCCGCCAGCGCATCCAGCGCGGCATCCCGGGGTGCCTGCTCGTCGTCACCGCCACCGGCCGCGAGTCCGAGGGCATGCGCCGCAGCCTCGACGCGGTGCTGCCGGACGCGGAGATCCTCGAGTTCCCCGCGTGGGAGACGCTGCCGCACGAGCGGCTGAGCCCGAGCGCCGAGATCGTGGGCAAGCGCATCCACGCGCTGCGCCGCATGGAGCAGTGGCATGCCGCGCTCGGCCAGGGCGCGCGCGAGGTGCCGGCCGACCAGGTGCGCCCGCTCGTCATCGTCGCCTCGGTGCGCGCGGCCCTCCAGCCCGTCGCCGACAACCTCACGGAGCTGGCGCCCGTGCAGCTCGCCACCGGCAGCCGCGGCCACGACCTCTCCGAGCTGGCCGTCCGGCTCGTCGACCTCGCGTACTCGCGCGTCGACATGGTCACGCGCCGCGGCGAGTTCGCGGTGCGCGGCGGCATCCTCGACGTGTTCCCGCCCGTCTCCGACCACCCCGTGCGCGTCGAGTTCTTCGGCGACGAGGTCGACCAGATGCGGCCGTTCGCGGTCGCCGACCAGCGGTCCCTCGAGGAGGAGATCACCTCGGTCGAGCTGCCGCCGAGCCGCGAGCTGCTGCTGAGCGCGCCCGTGCGCCAGCGCGCCCGCGAGATGCAGCACGAGTTCCCGAACCTCCAGCAGATGCTGGCGAAGATCGCGGAGGGCATCCCGGTGGAGGGCATGGAGTCGCTCGCGCCCGCGCTCGTCGACAGGCTCGTGCCGGTCACGCACTACCTGCCGGTGGACGCGGCCATCGCCGTCGTCTCGCCCGAGCGCGTGTCCACGCGCGCGCAGAGCCTCGCCGACACCAACCGCGAGTTCCTCGACGCCGCCTGGAACGCCGCGACCGCAGGCGCGCAGGCGCCCATCGACCTCGCGTCCGGCGACTTCCTCTCGCTGGGGAGGCTCCGCGACGCCCGCGGCCCGCGTCGCTGGTGGACCCTCTCCGGCTTCCAGGCCACCGACGTGCTGCCGGAGGACCTCGGGATCGACGAGGTCATGACCGTGCGCATCCAGGCGGATCCCGTGCCGAGCTTCGCGGGCAACGCCGACGGCGCCATCGAGCACGTGCGCGAGCGCCTCGCGGCCGGGTGGGCCGTGGGCGTCGTGGCCCAGGGATCCGGCCTCGTCGAGCGCGCCGACACCGTGCTCCGCGACGCGGGCGTCCCGGCGCGCGTGGTCGAGGAGTTCCCGGCCGAGCCCGAGCCCGGCATCGCCTACCTGCTCCGCTCCGCCATCGACGCGGGCTTCGAGATGCCCGAGGTCAAGCTCGCGCTCCTCACCGAGAGCGAGTTCTACGGGCGCGCCGCCGGCTACGACAGCCGCCAGGTCAAGAAGCTCGCCACGCGGCGCAAGAACGTGGTGGATCCGCTGCAGCTCAAGCCCGGCGACCACGTCGTGCACACCACGCACGGCATCGGGAAGTTCGTGGAGCTCACCCAGCGCGAGGTCTCCTCGGGCGGCCGCGACACCGTGAAGACGCGGCGCGAGTACCTCGTCATCGAGTACGCGCCCTCCAAGCGCGGCTACCCGGGCGACAAGCTCTTCGTGCCCACCGACCAGCTCGACCTGCTCAGCCGCTACGTCGGCGGCGAGGAGCCGAGCCTCAGCAAGATGGGCGGCAGCGACTGGGCCGCGGCCAAGGGCAAGGCGCGCCGCGCCGTCCGCGACATCGCGGTCGAGCTCGTCAAGCTCTACTCGGCGCGCATGGCGTCGCGCGGCCACTCCTTCCCGCCGGACACCCCGTGGCAGCGCGAGCTCGAGGAGGCGTTCCCCTTCATGGAGACGCCGGATCAGCTCACCGTCATCGACGAGGTCAAGCGCGACATGGAGAGCCCCATCCCCATGGACCGCCTGGTCTCGGGCGACGTCGGCTTCGGCAAGACCGAGATCGCCGTGCGCGCCGCGTTCAAGGCCGTGCAGGACGGCAAGCAGGTCGTGATGCTCGTGCCCACGACCCTGCTCGTGAAGCAGCACTTCGAGACCTTCTCCGAGCGCTTCGCCGGGTTCCCCGTGCACCTCCGTCAGCTCAGCCGCTTCCAGTCGGAGAAGGAGTCGCGCGAGACCGTGAAGGGGCTGGAGGACGGCTCGGTCGACGTCGTCATCGGCACCCACCGCCTGCTCACGGGCAGCATCGCGTTCAAGGACGTGGGGCTCGTCATCATCGACGAGGAGCAGCGGTTCGGCGTGGAGCATAAGGACGCGCTGAAGAAGCTGAAGGCCAACGTCGACATCCTCGCGATGTCGGCCACGCCCATCCCGCGCACGCTCGAGATGGCGGTCACGGGCATCCGCGAGATGTCGACGCTCGCGACGCCGCCGGAGGACCGGCACCCCATCCTCACGTTCGTGGGGCCGAACAGCGAGAAGCAGATCGCCGCCGCCATCCGCCGCGAGCTGCTGCGCGAGGGCCAGGTGTTCTTCGTGCACAACCGTGTCTCGAGCATCAACCGGGTCGCGTCGGAGCTCGCCGAGCTCGTGCCCGAGGCGCGCGTCGCCGTCGCCCACGGCAAGATGAGCGAGGCGATGCTGGAGCAGGTCATCGTCGACTTCTGGGAGCGCAAGTTCGACGTGCTCGTCTCGACCACCATCATCGAGACCGGCCTCGACATCGCGAACGCGAACACGCTCATCATCGACCGGGCTGACAAGTATGGCCTCAGCCAGCTGCACCAGCTGCGCGGGCGCGTCGGCCGCGGGCGGGAGCGCGCGTACGCGTACTTCCTCTACGACGCCGACAAGCCGCTGTCCGAGACGGCGCACGACCGGCTGTCCACCATCGCGGCGAACAACGAGCTGGGATCCGGCATGCAGGTCGCGCTCAAGGACCTCGAGATCCGCGGCGCCGGCAACCTGCTGGGCGGCGAGCAGTCCGGCCACATCCAGGGCGTCGGCTTCGACCTGTACCTGCGCATGATCGGCGAGGCCGTCTCGACCTTCCGCGGCGACGTCGCGGAGGGCCAGACCGAGCTGCGGCTCGAGCTGCCGGTCGACGCGCACATCCCCGAGGAGTACGTGGACAGCGAGCGGCTGCGCCTCGAGGCGTACCAGAAGCTCTCCACCGCGGCCTCGCCCACGGCCACCGACGACCAGATCGACCGGGTCATCGAGGAGCTGTCGGACCGCTACGGCGAGCCGCCCGTTGAGGTCGACAACCTCGTGCGGGTCTCGCGTCTGCGCCGCGTGGCGCAGCGGGCGGGCCTCAGCGAGGTCGTCGCGATGGGCCGGAACCTGCGCATCGCTCCGGCCGACCTCGCCGACAGCAAGCAGGTGCGGCTGCAGCGCATGTACCCGGGCAGCCGGCTGTTCGCGCAGACCAACGCCGTCACGGTGCCGCTGCCCAAGCGCGACGGCGAGCCGCTGCCCGACGCCGAGCTCGTGGACTGGGTGCGCCAGCTGCTCGACGCGGTCTTCACCGTCGAGCCGGCGCCGGCCGCGAAGGAGTCCGCCCCCAAGGCGTGATCCCTCCTTTTGTCGTCATAGTCCTCATCATCTGTCAAGTCTCAACTCACGAAGGTCCGTCCGGCCGCGCGTAGCCGTTCACGGAGGCCTTTCGGTGCTGCGGTTGCGCGAAGACGCTCGAGGTCATTGAGTCTCCTCGTCAGATTTCGGACCGTCCTGAGCGAGTCGTTCCGAAATACCCAGGCCATCGCGCCGGAGAGGGAGGCCGTGAACAGAGCCTCAGGGAGCATTCGCCACAAGTGTGAGCAGAGTATTGGAACCAGCAATTCCGCGCCGTACAGAACGGCTATGCATTCGACTGGAGCTTCGCTGGTGAAGAGGGCGATGATGTTGAACATGGAAAGAAGCACAGCGTAGAGGATAAAAGCCATTGCGCACATGCCGAAGGCGGCCAACTGGCTCTCGACCCCGAGGGAACCTGCGCCGAGTTGTGTGAAGACAATGAGACCCATCGCCATGCCGACGAAAGTTACGCATGCGATGACCCACGTATTCTCGGATTTTTGTTCGATGGCTAATTCTGCAATGACCGAAAAGGCGAATGCGTGGCCGAGTATTATCCATAGCGGCGGCTTCACGCTGGCTGCCTCGGGGATCGAGCTTTCGACTCGACGAAGACGATCCTCTGCCTTGGACAAGCTGGCAGCCGTCCCGGTCAGCTGGGTCTCGTGATCGGGTACGACGAAGCGGCCGACCTCCATGCCGAGCAGCCAGCAAGTGGCGGCTGCAGGGAGTATCACGACAAGCGCGGGGATTCTCCGCACATCACTGAATGTCGCCCCGACGGCGAAGGTCGTGAGGACGAGAGCCGCGACTGCCATCAACACGCCGACGGCGCCAACGCTGCGTCTCACGCGTTCTTGGTGCTTCTGGTCCTCGAAGGTCGATTGCCCTCCGAGCGAGATTCCAAACAAGACTATTGTCACTGCGAGGTAGGACAATAGCGAGTTCGTCGTCACGTCCCCGAGGGTCACGCCCCAGACCGACACCCATGCGAATTGAGGAAGCGCGCTAGCGCTACTCGGAGATGCGATGTTCACCACGAGCCCGGCTATCCAAAAGCACGGCGCAATCGAGGCCAACGCGAACGTATGTATGAATCGACGGGATTGGGGTAGGGATGCTGGTCTCGCTGGCTCCATGGGCTCTCCTCATCACGACGGTTGAGAGGTCAGGGTATGGGCTGTCGTCTTGGTCGTTCGGGCCTATTGACACGAGCTCGTGTTGCGGGTTAGCCGTCCGCGCTTAAGCACTGAGGCGGCGTTCGCCCCTCCACGGGCGGTCTACGAGTGGACGCCGCTCCAGGATCAGCTTGGGGCCGGCCCGCCGTCCACGTGCGCCGGGAAGTCGTCGCGCGTCGCGTCGTCCTCCTCCGCGGCCGCACTTCCACGGCGGGCCTGGTGGCTCCGGATCGACAGCGTAACGGCCGCCGCGACGATCGAGACGCCCGAGCCGAGCAGCACCGCGAGCGTGCCCTCGTCGCGCACCTCGTCGAGGCCGGCGAACGCGAGCTCGCTCATCAGCAGCGAGACGGTGAAGCCGATGCCGCCGAGGAGCGAGACGGTCACGAGATCCCGCCCCGCGAGCCCGCTGGGAGCGCCCCGGCGGCGCGCGACCCATGCCCCGAGCAGCCCGCCCGCCGTGATGCCGACGAGCTTCCCGAGCGGGAGCGCCAGCGCGATGCCCCAGAACGCCGGGGCCAGCTCGGCCAGCCCGACGGCGGGGATCGCCACGAGCGCAGCGGAGAACGCGAACAGCGGCAGGACGATGCCGTTCGAGGCCGGCTCCAGCGCGTGCGCCGCGCGGAGGCCCGAGAGGCGGGGGAGCGCGAAGCCGAGCGCGACGCCCGCGATGGTCGCGTGGATCCCGGAGGAGAGCGTCGCCCACCAGGTCACCAGGGCGATGAGCACCAGCAGCGCGACCACGGCGATCCGTGCGGCTCCCGTCCGCCCGACGCCGAGGCGACCCACGACCGCGAACAGGACGACGCCCGCGACCGCGAGGCCGAGCGCGCCCACGTCGAGGTCGGTCGTGAAGAAGACCGCGATGATCACGATGGCGATGAGGTCGTCGAGCACCGCGAGCGCGAGGAGGAAGACGCGGACGGCGGCGGGCAGGCCGCGTCCGAAGACCGCGAGGACGCCCAGCGCGAAGGCGATGTCGGTCGCGGTGGGCACCGGCCACCCGCGCTCGAGGCCGCTGCCCGCGGTGATCGCGAGGTACACGCCCGCCGGCACCGCCACGCCGCCTACCGCCGCGATGGCGGGCACGAGCGCCGCGGAGACGCTGTCCAGCCCGCCGGCCAGGAACTCGTGCTTGAGCTCGACGGCGACGATGAAGAAGAAGACCACGAGCAGGCCGTCGCTCACCCAGTGGCGGAGCGACAGGTCGACGCCGATCGCGGGGACGGCGAGGTGCCCGTCGGCCCACGCGATGAGGCCGGGCCCTGCCGGGGTGTTCGCGACGACGAGGCCGACGACGGCGGCCAGGAGGAGGAGTCCGGCGGCGACGCGCTCGGAGCGGATGAGGGAGGTCATGGAGGCCTTCCGGGGTCGGGGGAGGGGGAGACGGTCACCCGCCGCCGACCAGACTTCCCGGCACACCGACCACCAGCCTACCGGCGGGCCGGTGCGAGGATGGCGGGATGAGCGAGCCCGCGTCCCCGTCCGCATCCGCCGCGTCGTCCGCATCCGCCGCCGCCTCGGGAGCCGACGCTGTCGCGGACCTGGCCGCCGCCATGGCCGCCCTGCGCGCCCCCGACGGCTGCGTCTGGAACCGCGGGATGACGCACCGGACCCTCGTCCCGTACCTCCTCGAGGAGAGCCACGAGCTCGTCGAGGCCATCGAGACCGACGACGTGCCCGGCATGCGCGAGGAGCTGGCCGACGTGCTCCTCCAGGTCGTGTTCCACGCCGACATCGCGCGCACCGAGGGTGGGGGCTTCGACCTCGCCGACGTCGCCCGCACCGCGACGGAGAAGATGGTGCGCCGTCACCCGCACGTCTTCGGCGACGAGCGCGCCGACATCGTCGAGGAGGTCCTGCGCGTCTGGGGCGCCGCTAAGGACCGCGAGAAGTCGGCGCGCACGAGCGTCGTCGACGGGATCCCGATGGGCATGCCGTCCCTCGCCCTCGCCGACAAGCTGCTCGGCCGGGCGGAGCGCGTCGGGCTGCTCGAGGCGGACGCACCGGCCGCGATCCCGGTCGACGACGAGGACGACCTCGGCCGGCTGCTGCTCGCGGTCGTGGTCTCAGCGAGGTCGCGGGGGCTCGACGCGGAGCGCGCGCTGCGGACGACGCTGCGGTCGCTGACCGCGGAGATCCGCGCGGCCGAGCCGGCAGCCGGAGCGGGCGGGGGCGCCGCGGGCGAGGGCTCTGCGGGCGCCGCGGCCGATGACGACACGGCCCCCGGCGCGGGCCGGAGCGCCTGAGGCGAGGTCCGGCCCGCGGGGGCGTCGCCCGGGATTTACCCGATCCCGGGCCGCCGTGTCCGTCGCATCCACCCGAAGGAGACGACGGACAGATCTGGGCGCTCACACCGTACGGGTCTTCGCCCCATGTCCATCACGGGCGTTATGGTGAGGCGTGGCAGCTCCGGATCCGCACCGCCGCCAGGACCTGCTGGCCCACATCCTCGACCACCTCCGCGCGCACCCGCTCCAGTCGGTGACCTTCCGCGGGCTGGCCGACGCCCTCGGCGAGAGCACGTTCGTGCTCGTCTACCACTTCGGATCCAAGGAGCGGCTGCTCGAGGCCGCGATGGACGCCGTCGACCAGCGCCAGGCCGAGATGGTCGAGGGCGACCCGCGGGAGATCGGCCCCGGCGAGCTCCGCGAGTGGATCACCCGGGCCTGGGGCTGGCGCCTCACCGACGTCAACCGCGACTTCCAGCGCCTCGAGTTCGAGGCCGCGCTCCTCCGCACGCGCGACGGCGTCGTCCGGCCGGATGCCATCGCGAGCGTCTCCGCGTGGCGCCGGTTCGCGCTCGAGTGGATGCTGGCCCACGGCGTCCCCGACGACGTCGCCCTCGACACGGCCGACCTCCTCCAGGCCGGGTCCTACGGCCTCCAGTTCGACTTCGTGATCTCCGGCGACCGCGACCGGGCCATGCGCGGCTTCGAGGCCCTCATCGACGCGTTCACCCCGCGCATCCAGCCGTGGCTCGACCTGGCCGAGGAGCAGGGGTCGCCCGGGGCGCCGGAGCGGCCGCCCGCCGCCTGACAGAATCGGGGGATGCCCCAGCAGATCACGCCGCCCCGCGGCATGCGCGACTTCCTGCCCGCCGAGAAGGCCCGACGCGAGCAGGCGCTCGCCATCATCCGCCGCACCTACCGTGCGCACGGCTTCGACGAGATCGAGACGCCCGTGGTCGAGGAGTCCGGACGCCTGCACGCGGGCCTCGGCGGCGACAACGAGAAGCTCGCCTACTCGGTGCTGAAGCGCGGCCTCTCGGGCGACGACCTGCACGCGGCCGCCGACGCGGGCGACGTGCTGGCGCTCTCCGACCTGGGCCTCCGCTTCGACCTCACGGTGCCGCTCGCGCGCTTCTACGCCTCGCACCGCGCGGAGCTGCCGGGCGTGTTCCGCTCGATCCAGGCCGCCCCCGTCTGGCGCGCCGAGCGCCCGCAGAAGGGCCGCTACCGCCAGTTCATGCAGTGCGACATCGACATCATCGGCGAGGCCGGGCAGCTGGCCGAGGTCGAGCTGATCTCCGCCACCGCGGCCACGCTCGCGGCGCTCGGCCTCACGGGCTGCACCATCCGCGTGAACGACCGCCGAATCCTCGCCGGGATCCTCGACTCCTGCGGTTTCGCGGCGGAGCGGCAGGCGCAGGCCCTCATCAGCATCGACAAGCTCGACAAGATCGGCGCGACGGGCGTCGTCGCGGAGCTCGCCGAGGGCGGGGCGGACGCGGCGGCGGTGCTCGGCGGGATCCTCGAGCGCATCGAGCCCGCGCTCGCCGACGGCGGCGTGCCGCTCACGACCGAGGCGATCACCGCGATCCTCCCCGCGGGCGTCGACCCCGACGCGGTCGCCGACCTCGAGACCCTCGCGGACGCGCTCGTCGGCCTGCCCGACGGCGTCACGCTTCGCTTCGACCCGACCCTCGTGCGCGGCATGGGCTACTACACGGGCACCATCTTCGAGATCGCGCACCCCGCCTCCGGCAGCTCGGTGGGCGGCGGCGGCCGGTACGACGGCATGATCGGCCGCTTCCTCGGCCAGGACGTGCCGGCCGCCGGCTTCTCCATCGGCTTCGAGCGGATCGTCGACCTGGCCGTCCTGCCCGTGGCGGCGGACGACGACGCCATCGCGCTCGTGCACGACCGGCGCACCCCGGTGCGGGTGCTCGCGCGCCTCAAGGCGGAGCTCGTCGCGTCGGGCCGGCGCGTGCGCCTGGAGCCGCGGCCGAAGAACGTCGCGCCGCTCCTCGAGGCGCTCAAGCAGCAGGGATTCCGCACGTTCGCGGCCGTCGACGGCGACACGGGCGACGCCGCCAGCCTGCAGGAGCGACCGCTCGACGGCGGCCCGCGCGGCTGATCCGTCACCTGCGCGACACCTGCGCGCGGGCCCCGCCGCCCGCGGCCCGGAACGGCCCCGCGGCTAGGATGGACCCGACTTCCCACCCCCTCACCGCAACGCAAGGAGACCATTCCGTGGCAGCCATCGAAGCAGTCAACGCACGCGAGATCCTCGACTCCCGGGGCAACCCGACCGTCGAGGTCGAGGTGCTCCTGGAGGACGGCACGTTCACGCGCGCCGCCGTCCCGTCCGGCGCATCCACCGGCGCGTTCGAGGCGTACGAGCTGCGCGACGGCGACGCGGGCCGCTACCTGGGCAAGGGCGTCCAGAAGGCCGTCGCCGCCGTCGTCGACGAGATCGGCCCGGCCATCCAGGACCTCGACGCCGCCGACCAGCGCATCATCGACGCCACGATGATCGAGCTCGACGGCACCGAGAACAAGTCCCGCCTCGGCGCGAACGCGCTGCTCGGCGTCTCCCTCGCCGTCGCGAAGGCCGCGGCCGACTCGGCCGAGCTGCCCCTCTACCGCTACCTCGGCGGCCCGAACGCGCACACGCTGCCCGTCCCCATGCTCAACGTCATCAACGGCGGCTCGCACGCGGACACCAACGTCGACATCCAGGAGTTCATGCTCCTGCCCGTCGGCGCGTCCACCTTCTCCGAGGGCCTGCGCTGGGGCGTGGAGACGTACCACGCGCTCAAGAGCCTGCTGAAGAAGAAGGGCCTGTCCACCGGCCTCGGCGACGAGGGCGGCTTCGCGCCGAACCTCGACAGCAACCGCGCCGCGCTCGACCTGCTGATGGAGGCCATCGACGCCGCGGGCTTCACCGCGGGCAAGCAGATCGCGCTCGGCCTCGATGTCGCGTCCAGCGAGTTCTACTCGGACGGCGCGTACACGTTCGAGGGCCAGAAGGTGGATGCGGCGCACCTCACCGCGTACTTCGCCGATCTCGTCGCGTCCTACCCCCTCATCACCATCGAGGACCCGCTGGACGAGGACGACTGGGCCGGGTACGACCACTTCACCGCCGAGCTCGGCTCCAAGGTGCAGATCGTCGGTGACGACCTCTTCGTCACCAACCCCAAGCGCCTCGCCGACGGCATCACGCGCGGCGTCGCCAACTCGATCCTCGTCAAGGTGAACCAGATCGGCACGCTCACCGAGACGCTCGACGCGGTCAGCCTCGCGCAGCGCAGCGGCTACACCACCGTGCTCTCGCACCGCTCCGGCGAGACCGAGGACACGACCATCGCCGACCTCGCGGTCGCGGTGGAGGCGGGCCAGATCAAGACCGGCGCCCCCGCCCGCAGCGAGCGCGTCGCGAAGTACAACCAGCTCCTCCGCATCGAGCAGGACCTCGGCGCCGCCGCGGTCTACGCCGGCCGCAGCGCCTTCCCGCGCTTCCAGGCCTGATCCGGCCGATCCGCCCGCGCCCCTCCCGGCGCGGGCGGATCGCCGTTCCCGCCCCCCGCACGACCCGACCCGCACACGAAGGAGGACCGATGGCCCGCTTCCCCGGCCTCGACACCCTCCGCGCCCGCCGGGCGCCGCGCCCGCGCACCGAGCGGGTCCCCGTGGCGCTGCCCGACGGCGACGCGCCCGCGGGCAACTGGCTCCGCAGCATGCGCTTCTCCGGCTTCTCGGTCATGGTGCTCGTGCTCCTCGTCCTCACGGTCGTGGTGCTCGCCCCGGGCCTGCGCATCTACCTCGAGCAGCGGCAGCAGCTCAGCAGCCTGCAGAGCGCGGTGGACGCCCAGAAGGGCACCATCGCCCAGCTCCAGGACCAGCGCGCCCGCTACGACGACCCCGCCTTCCTCAAGGCCCAGGTGCGGGATCGCCTCTTCTACGTCATGCCCGGCGAGACGAGCTACCTCGTCCGCGGGCTGCCCGCCGCGTCCGGGGAGGCGACCACCACGCCCGACGGCGCGCCCATCAGCGCCGACCTGCAGGAGACGAAGCAGGACTGGGTGCAGGCCCTGCTCGGATCCGCGCTCACCAGCGCCCTCAGCGACACCCCGCCCGACCAGCTCCAGGGATCCGTCCAGGGAGGCGACCAGTGACCCGACCCCCCTTCGACCCGCCGTCCGAGCGCGACGTGCGCGTCGTCACCGCCCAGCTCGGTCGACCCGCGCGCGACGTCGTCGGGATCGCCGCCCGCTGCGTCTGCGGCAACCCCACCGTCGTGAGCACCGCCCCGCGCCTCACCGACGGCACGCCGTTCCCCACGCTCTACTACCTGTGCCACCCCGCGGCCACCACCGCCATCTCGCACCTCGAGGCGGAGCACGTCATGGCCGAGCTGCAGGACGACCTCGCGGAGGACGAGGCGCTGCGCGACGCGTACGCCGCCGCCCACGCGTCCTACCTCGCCGACCGCGAGTCGATCCTCGTGGTGCCCGAGCTCGCGGGCGTCTCCGCGGGCGGCATGCCCGTGCGCGTCAAGTGCCTGCACGCCCTCGCGGGCCACGCGCTCGCCGCGGGTCCGGGCGTGAACCCCATCGGCGACATCGCGCTGGCCCGGGCGTCCTGGTCGCCGGACGTCTGCGAGTGCGCCGACCCCGACGCGGCATGATCCGCGCGTCGGGCACCCGCGCGTCCGGCATCCCCGCCTCCAGCCCGCGCCCGGCGACGCGGCCCGCGCGCCGCGTGGCGCGGGCGGCCGCCGTCGGGATCCTCGCCCTCGTCGCCGTGCTGCCGACCGCGACGCCCGCCCACGCGGATCCCGTGCGCGAGCGCGAGTACTGGCTCGCCGACTACGGCATCGAGCAGGCGTGGCAGACCACCCGAGGTGAGGGCGTGAAGGTCGCCGTCATCGACACGGGCGTCGACGCGTCCGTCGCCGACCTGCGCGGCGCGGTCGTGGGCGGCACCGACGTGTCGGGCGTCGGATCCACGGACGGAACGAAGCCCGTCGGCGCCTCGAGCGAGCACGGCACCATGGTGGCGTCGCTCCTCGCCGGCCGCGGCACCGGCACGGGATCTGGCGTCATCGGCGTGGCCCCGGCCGCGAGCGTCCTCAGCGTCTCGGTCGCGCTCGGCGGCCCGACCCCGGGCGCGCGGGACGAGGACGCGCAGATCGCCGACGCCGTCCGCTGGGCCGTCGACAACGGCGCGCAGGTCATCAACATGAGCCTCACCCGCAACTCGCTCGACTGGCCGGAGAGCTGGGATCGCGCCTTCCTCTACGCCTACCAGCACGACGTCGTGGTCGTCGCGGCGGCGGGCAACCGGGGGAGCGGCACCACGGAGGTCGGCGCGCCGGCCACGATCCCCGGCGTGCTGGCCGTCGCGGGCGTCGACCGCGCGGGGGCCGCGAGCTTCGACGCGTCGTCGCAGGGCATCACCATCGCGGTGGCCGCGCCCAGCGAGCAGCTCGTCGGCGTCGAGCCCGGCGGCCGGTACGTGCAGTGGAGCGGCACGAGCGGCGCGGCGCCCCTCGTCTCCGGCGTGGTCGCGCTCGTGCGGGCCGCGCATCCGGAGCTGAAGGCCGACGACGTCGTGGAGCGCGTGCTCGCGACGGCCGAGCAGAAGGGCCAGCCGGAGATCTACGGGCGCGGCCTCGTGGACGCGGCCGCCGCCGTGACGGCCGACGTCGCGCCCGCGAGCGGGAAGCCGCTCGGCGACCTGGAGGAGTGGGTGCGCCTGTACCGCCGCGCTCCCGCCGCCACGCCGGATCCGGCCGCCTCCGCCACCCCGGACGCCGCGCCCGCGACGCCCGCCGACGCGCCCACCGCCGACCCCGCGGCCGACGCGCTGCCGACCGCGGGCGAGCTCCGGCAGGTGGGGATCCCCGCCCTCGTCCTCTCCGTCTTCGCGGCGCTCGCGGCAGCCATGGCCGTCGTGGCGACGCGGCATTTCAGGCGGCTGCTCCGGAAGGGGTAGCCTGATTTCGACCACAACCTGCAGGGAGTCATCCATCGTGCCCAAAATCCTGATCGTCGGCGGCGGCTACGCCGGTTTCTACACGGCATGGAAGCTCGAGTCGCACCTCCGATCCGGCGAGGCCGAGGTCACCATGGTCGACCCGCTGCCGTACATGACGTACCAGCCGTTCCTGCCCGAGGTGGTCTCCGGATCCATCGAGCCCCGCCACGCGGTCGTCTCGCAGCGCCGCCACCTCCGCACCACCAACGTCGTGACGGCGAAGGTCACCGGCATCGACCACGCGTCGAAGACCGCGACCATCACGCCGCCCGTCGGTGAGCCGTACGAGTTCACGTACGACATCATCGTCGTCACCGCGGGCAGCGTCTCGCGCACGTTCCCGATCCCGGGCGTCGCGGACGAGGCCATCGGCCTGAAGACGATCGAGGAGGCCGTCGCCATCCGCGACCGCATCTTCGCCAACTTCGACCGTGCGGCCACGCTGCCGGCCGGCCCCGAGCGCGAGCGCCTCCTCACCTTCGTGGTGGTCGGCGGCGGCTTCGCCGGCATCGAGGTCTTCGCCGAGATGCGCAGCATCGCGACCGACCTCGTGAAGAAGTACCCCGAGATCGACTTCGAGGACACGCACTTCCACCTCATCGAGGCGATGGGCCGCATCATGCCCGAGGTGTCGCTCGAGACCAGCCACTGGGTGCTGAAGAACCTCGCCGAGCGCGGCGCGAACGTGCACCTCGACACGCAGCTCAAGTCCGCCGTCGGCGGCGTCGTCGAGCTGTCGACCGGCGAGTCGTTCGAGTCCGACGTCATCGTCTGGACCGCGGGCGTCATGGCCAGCCCCATGCTCAAGAACACCGACCTGCCGATCGAGGAGCGCGGGCGCCTGCGCGTGCGCGCCGACGGTCGCGTCGAGGGCGACGACGGCATCGTGGCGGACGCCTGGGGCGCCGGCGACGTGGCGGCCACCCCCGACCTCACGGGCGGCGGCGTCGGCGGCTTCTGCGTGCCCAACGCGCAGCACGCCGTGCGCCAGGGCAAGCTCATGGCGAAGAACCTCACCGCGAGCCTCCGCGGCGAGGGCGTCACCGACTACTTCCACAAGAACCTCGGCGCCGTCGCGGGCCTCGGCCTGTACCAGGGCGCGTTCCAGTCCGGCAAGATCGGCATCACGGGCTTCCCCGCCTGGGTCATGCACCGCGGCTACCACGGCCTCGCGATCCCGTCCTTCGAGCGCAAGGCGCGCGTCGTCACCGGCTGGGTGAACAACCTGGTCTGGGGTCGCGACATCGTCTCGCTCGAGGCGCGCGAGACCCCGCGCACCGCGTTCGAGACGTTCGCGTCGCGCCCGCGTCCCGCCGCGGACGCCGCGCCGGCCGCTCCCGCGAAGAAGGAGGCGGCACCCGCCAAGAAGGCCGCCGACGACACGGCCGACGCGCCCACCGAGGGCGAGAAGTCCCCGGCGCTCGCGGGCAGCTACAGCTCGTCGCCCAGCGTGGAGAACGCGGACGAGAAGCCCTCGGCCTGATCCACCCGCACCACCGACGACGGCCCGCAGGCTCGAGCCTGCGGGCCGTCGTCATGCCCGGGCGCACCGGATCCGCCGGCCGACCGTAGGCTGTCGGGAGCGCCGAGGCGCCACGCCCCCGTAGTCCAATTGGCAGAGACGGGCGACTTAAAATCGCTACAGGTCAGGGTTCGAGTCCCTGCGGGGGCACCGCTGGCTGGGCGCCTGCGATCCCGATATTGAGGGGGAGTAGGGGGCCCATGAAGCCGCTCGGAGCACCCGCCTCCGACAGGCCCGGCGTTCTCCTCCACGAGGGCGCGCCGGCGCAGGAAGTCGAAGGACTTCACGCGAAGCCCGATCGATTCGCCCCACTGCAGCCTCGTGCAAGCGTGCGTGCACATGAGGGTGGCGTGCTCCCCTGACTGCAGGTCCAGCCACTCGACTCGGCCGTGACCGAGGTAGACGTGGCGAGACCTGAACGGGGGACCTCCCCGCGTGCACGGTCCGCGCGCATACTGTAGGAGTTGCGTGCAAAACCAACGCGTCAATGTACGTCCGCATCCAGTCCCGGTGAATGACATGACTTTTCCCTCTGCGCCCGAGCCCATCGCCGCCTACGACGCCTCCACGATCGCACGTTGGTTCCTTGCGTGGGCCGACAGCGAGGAAGAGGGCGCTCTGTCGAATCTGAAGTTGCAGAAGCTCCTGTACTACGCGCAGGGGCATCACCTTGCGCGCTTCGGTGCTCCGCTCTTCGCAGATGAGATCCAGGCGTGGACTCACGGTCCGGTCGTCCCTGTTGTCTACCGCCAGTACAAGGACCACGGTTCGAACGCGATCCCCTTCACGGAAGACTTCGACTTCTTCCAGGTCGACACGGAGACGACCGACCTTCTGGCCTCCGTCTGGGAGACGTTCGGCTCCAAGAGCGCTTGGAAGTTGCGCGAGATGACGCACTCCGAGGCGCCGTGGACGAGCAGCTACCGCGACGGAGAGCACTTCATCACCATCCCGCGATCGGTGATCTACCGCTACTTCCGCGGGCTCTCCGCGTTGGCGGAGTGAACGACCGCAGGCGGAATCGTTCACGACCGCAGGCTTCCGCCACGGAGCTTCCATACGACGAACCGAAGAACACGGACGGTAGCCACCCGGTGTTCTGCCTCAAGCATCTTCACCGTGACTTCGACCTCAAGGAGTCCGCGATGACGAAGGAGGCGAAGGCGGCGTTCGCTGAAAGCCTGCAGTCGCTGTCGGGCCTTACGTGGAAGGACCTCCGCAGAGCCCCAAAGCACGGTCTCGGCTTTGAAAAGTTGCCCACTACGAAGCTGCGCATGACTATGCCTGACGCGTTCTCCGAGTCCTCCGAAGTGTTCGTCTTCCGGTACTCCGGCAAGCTGCCGATGGCCGGCGTACGCGCTGGTGCGACGTTCCACATTTTGGCGATTGAGCGTCAGTACGGGGATCTCTACAACCACGGTAGCTGAACGCGGAGTGATACTCCGAGATGGACCCCGCCGAACTGGTTCGTGGTTCGGCCGATGGTACTCGTGAGGGCATCTTCGTTGCCCAGAAGGAGAACCATGAACACCACGCGCACCATGTACACCGCCAGGCTCGGCGAGGACGCGACGGTCAGCCTCGTCTTCCGCAGGTTCCGGAGGTCGGCCGCAGGCTTCAAGAAGGACACGTCCGGCCTCTGGAACACCGTCATCGAGGCGAACGCTGGCATTCCGCGGGACCACAGGTTCCCACCTACGAAGACCTGCTAGGAGGCCGCGCAGAACGTCGCTCGCTACACCGGCGACCAGGTGCAGTTCATCTGATTCGCCGGCGAGCGCGCCCGCCTCCCGGCGCCGGGGCGCTCCTACGTGGGCGGCCCCGAACGGGAGGCAGACGCCGTGGAGAGCCCTCCCATACGCTCGGACTCATGAGCATGCGCATCCAGATTCGGGTCTACCCGGGCAACATCGACCGCACTAAGGCCGAGTACCTCTACAACGTCGGACCAAAGGACACTCCTCCGAAGGTGGGGGACCGCGTGCGCTTTGACATGTCGAGCACAGCGGAGCCCGAAGGCGAGGTCGAGGCAGTGAGCTGGTCAGTCGGTTTCGACTTCCTCGTCGTCGATGTCGTCACGATGATCAACGAGCGGGTGAGGCAGCTCGCGGACGATCTCGAGTGGGTCGACATCAGGAATGGAATCCCGGACGATGAGGAGCCCGACTTTTTCGTCGGTTAGAACCCTCACCAACACACAGGCCCCGGCGCCAGAAGGCGTTGGGCCCCTCTCCGTCTAGCTTCGAGAGCCCCGCCGCTGCACGTGATCGGCGGCACGTGACGGGCCAACACCCGGCTGTGGCGTTCGTCAGCAGACTCTCACTGACTCTATCCGGTCGTCAGAAATCGACCCAATATTCACGGGATCCAGAGCAGCCGATAGGTGCCGTCGGCGTCTGACACCCCCGTGAGAGTTCTGGATCAATGCGCTCATTTCTGCCCTCGGTTTACCCACACTCGCCGCACACAGTTGCCGATGCTGGCTGCAACGTATGACCGTGCTTTGCCCTAGTAGCGCTGTCGCATAGGTGGACGTGCGTACCTCTCGGGGTGAAGTGAAGTTCGAGTCCTGGGGGGGCACCGCCGAGGCGAGCCGCTCAGGCCGCGGGCTTGGGCGCGACGGACGCCGCACCGGGATCCGCCGACGCCGTCACGTGCACCTGGCGCGTGTTGAGGAAGTGCCGCTCGACGAGGTGGAAGAAGCCGAAGCCGGCCGCCACCGCGAGCGGCGCGACGACCAGGAGCATCAGCGCGGCGTGCGCGCCCGTCGGCAGGCCGAGCGGCAGCAGCAGGAGGTTGCCGAGCGCGAGGAACGGGCTGTGCACGAGGTACACGCTGTAGGAGACGAGGCCGAGCCGCTGCGCCGGACGGGTGACGAAGGCGCCGAGCGCACGGGGGCGGGACCCGGCCATGGTGCGCGCGCCCGCCCACGCGAGGAGCGACGCGAAGCCCGCGCCGGCCACGAGCTCCGCGGCCCACACGCTGCCCTGCAGCACCGTGATCCCGACGAGCAGCACGGCCGCGGCGCCCACGGCCACCCCGAGCAGCAGCCGGTCGGATGCCCAGCGCGGGCGCGCGCCGACGGTGATCTCGGCGGCGAGCATCCCGGCGGCGAAGAGGCCCAGCAGCCACGGGCAGGCCCACGGGGCGAAGCCGGCGAGCGACGCGCCGGTCATGACGACCGTGGTCACGGCGACGACGGGCAGCCCACCCCACCGCCGCCAGAGCGGCAGCAGCACCAGCGGCATGAGGAAGTAGATCTGCCACTCCACGGCGACGCTCCAGAGCGGTGCGTTCACCTGGCTGACCCAGGAGGGGGAGAGGTCCTGGAGCAGGAGGACGTGGGATGCGATGCCCGCGGGGGTGGCGGGCGCCGCGCTCTGCCACGCGGTGCCGGCGCCGTCGCGCATCACGGGGATCGCGAGCGCCATCAGCAGGCTGAGCGCGATGGCCGCGAAGTAGGGCGGGAGGATCCGGCGGGCCCGCCGCCGGAGGAAGGTCGCGGTGCCGTGCCGGAGGTCGAGCCCCGGGCGGCCGGCGACGGGCAGCATCAGCACGTAGCCGGACAGGACGATGAAGACGGGCACGCCGAGGTAGCCGTAGCCGGTGATCCAGCCGAGGAGCGGCAGATCCTGCCACGCCTGCCCGCTGAGCCCGGTGTAGAGGAACGCGTGGAACGCCACGACGGCGAGGGCGGCCGCGCCGCGCATGCCGTCGAGGTAGGGGAGCTCCGGTCTCCGTGCTGATGCCATGAGACCCCCCGATCCGCTCCCGACGCTAGCAGCCCGTCCGCGAACACTGGGACGACCACCGAGGTCATCCGCGTAACGCTACTTAGTACGTCCCCTATGTATCCGGGCACGTAAGCTGAGCGCGCCCGTCGATTCGGGTGCCGTGGACGGGGGTCCATGTCGGCGAGGGGGCGGGGATGAGTCTGATCGAGGACGCGCGATCGAGCGCGATGCAGCGTGCCGTCGAGGCCCTGGGGCTGCTCGACGGACCGCCCCAGGAGCGCTTCGACCGGGTCACGAGCCTCGCCCGCACGGCGTTCTCCGTGCCGCTGTCGACCATCGGCCTCGCGGACCACGACCGCATGTGGTTCGCGTCCTGCGCCGGCGCCGAGCTGTCCGAGACGCCGATCAGCAGCGTCTTCTGCGACACCACCGTCCGCGAGGAGCGCGTGCTCGTCGTCGAGGACGCGCAGGCGCATCCGTTCTACCGGCACCTGCCCTCGGTGGCGGAGGAGCCGCACATCCGCTTCTACGCCGGGCACCCGCTGCGGGATCCCGAGGGCCTCGTCATCGGCACGTTCTGCCTGTACGACGTCGAGCCGCGCTCCCTCGACGGCGGCCAGCTCGCGCTCTTCGCCGAGCTCGCGCAGTGGGCGCAGCGCGAGCTCGTCGCGAACGCGGAGATGGAGCGCGCCCAGGCGGTGCAGGCCGCCCTGCTCCCGGCCGCCGAGGTCGAGATCCCCGGCTACGACATCGCCGCCGTGTGCGTGCCCGCGCAGGTCGTGGGCGGCGACTTCTACGACTACGAGCGCACCGCGTCCGGCCTCCGCTTCTCCCTCGCCGACGTGATGGGCAAGGGCACGGGCGCCGCGATCCTCACCGCCACCGTCCGCGCCGTCCTCCGTGGCATCGCGAGCACCGCCGACCGCTACGGTGCGGGCGTCCTCGAGGACACGGGCCTCATGGTCACCGACGCCGCGCGCACCCTCGACGCCGACCTCGACCGCACCGGGTCCTTCGTCACGCTGCAGCACGGGCACCTCGACCAGGCGTCCGGCCTCCTCCGCTACGCCGACGCGGGGCACGGGCTGACGATCGTCGTCCACGACGACGGCCGCGTCACCCACCTCGACACGAGCGACCTGCCCGTCGGCATCGACGTCGACCACCGCTGGGAGGAGCGCCACGTGGTGCTCGCGCACGGCGACACCTTCGTGACCTTCAGCGACGGCCTGTTCGACATGTTCGGCGGCAGCGCGCCCGCGTTCGCGTCGATCGGCCGCCTGGTGTCCGATGCCGGGGGCGTGCACGCGCTCGTCGAGCGGGTCCGCATCCTCGCCTCCGCAGGCACGCCGCTCGACGACGTGACCGTCCTCGCCGTGAGGCGCGGATGAGCCGCAACGCGCACCGCGCACCGACCACGGGGAGGTCGCCGCTGCGGTTCGCGTTCATCCGGCTCCTGGCCGTGGTGACGGCGATCCTGGGCCTCAACTACATCATCTGGCGGCTGCTGTTCTCGGTGAACACCGAGGCGCTCTGGATCGCGATCCCGCTCGTGCTCGCGGAGACGTACAGCCTCATCGACTCGCTCCTGTTCGGGCTCACGATGTGGCGGGCCCGCGACCGGCCGAAGCCGCCCGCGCCGCAGCCGGGCCTCACGGTCGACGTCTTCATCGCGACGTACAACGAGCCGCTCGACCTCGTGATGGAGACGGCGCGGGCCGCCCAGCGCATCACCTACCCGCACAAGACGTGGGTGCTCGACGACGGCAACCGCACCGAGCTCCGCGACCTGGCCGAGGCCGAGCGCATCGGCTGGATCACCCGCTCGGCCGACTGGTCGGGCCGCGCCCGCCATGCCAAGGCCGGGAACCTCAACAACGCGCTGCTCACGACCGAGGGCGAGTTCATGCTCATCCTCGACGCCGACCAGGTGCCCGTCCCCGAGATCCTCGACAAGACGCTCGGCTACTTCGACGACCGGCGCATGGCGATCGTGCAGACGCCGCAGGTGTTCGTGAACGTGCCGGACTCGGATCCGCTCGGCAGCCAGGCGCCGCTGTTCTACGGCCCCATTCAGCAGGGCAAGGACGGCTGGAATGCGGCGTTCTTCTGCGGGTCCAACGCGATCCTGCGTCGCGAGGCCCTCATGCTCCTCGGCGTCTCGCGCTACGTGACCGACATCGAGATCACCGTGTTCCGGGCGCTCCGCACGGCGGGCGACGTGATCGACAAGGCCCGCGAGGAGCTCGAGCCCGACCAGCTGGAGCTGCGCAAGGCGCTCGACGACGTCGCCTACGACGTGCGCCGGGCCCGCGCCGGGCTCCGCCGCGGCCAGCGCCTGGCGGACGTGACCTACCGCTTCCAGAAGCGCGTCGACTCCATCGCCGCGCGCATGGTGCAGGACGACATGGCGGCGCTGAACGCCGACCTCGCCGAGATCGCCGCGCTGGCCGGACGGCACTCCGCCGCGCGCGACGCGGTGTCGCTCGTCGACGACACGGCCATGGCCCGCCTGTCCGAGCGCAACTGGTCGCCGCTCGGGGCGCTCGACGCCGTGCGCGCGATCGTCCGCGACATCGACGTGCACCGCGACGACGACGCGCAGTCGATCATGCCGCTGGCCACCATCTCGGTCACCGAGGACATGGCCACCTGCATGCGCCTGCACGGGCTCGGCTGGAAGTCGGCGTACCACGACGAGGTCCTCGCCTACGGTCTCGCGCCGGAGGACCTGCCGACCATGCTCACCCAGCGCCTCCGCTGGGCGCAGGGCACCATCCAGGTGTTCTTCCGCGAGAACCCGCTGCTGCAGAAGGCGCTCTCGATCCCGCAGCGCCTCATGTACTTCGCCACGATGTGGAGCTACTTCTCCGGCTTCACGGCCGTCGTCTACGTGGCGGCGCCCATCATCTACCTGACGTTCGGCGTGCTCCCCGTGCAGGCGATCTCGACGGACTTCTTCATCCGGCTGATCCCGTTCCTCCTCGTGAACCAGCTCCTGTTCGCGGTCGTCGGCCGGGGCAAGCGCACCTGGCGCGGCCAGCAGTACTCCCTCGCGCTCTTCCCGGTGTGGATCTCGTCGGTCACCACCGCCGTCGCCAACGTGTTCTTCCGCAAGCCCCTCGACTTCGCGGTCACCCCGAAGGTCCGCGCCGCGAGCGGGAAGCCGCGGTGGGACCTCGTGAAGCCCCAGCTCTACGTGATGGGCGCGCTCATCGTCGCGTCGGCGATCGGCCTGCTGCGCCTCGGGGTCGGGCAGGCGACGCCGCTCGGCACGTTCACCAACCTCGCCTGGGTCGTCTTCGACCTGGCGATCTTCAGCATCATCATCCGTGCGGCCCGCTATCGGGGCTTCACGCCGGCCAAGGAGGACGCATGATCGACATCGCAGTCAACGAGCAGGGGACGCACGTGAGCGTCGTCACGCCGACCGGCCGCCTCAACATGGTCTCCGCCCGGCAGCTCACGACCATCGTCACGGAGGTCATCGACGGCGGCCGGCCGTTCGTCGTGGTGGACCTCGGCAGCACCGACTTCATGGACAGCTCGGGCCTCGGCGCCCTCGTCTCCGGCCTCAAGCGCGCCCGTCAGGCGGGCGGCGACCTCCGGCTCGCCCGCCCGAACGCGCAGGTGAAGGCGGTGCTCGAGCTCACGAACCTCAACCGCGTGCTCACGGTGCACGAGTCGCCCGAGGGCGTGTTCCGTGACCGATGAGGGGATGACGCACCACGCGCCTCCGGTGCGGGCCAACGTCACGCTCCCCGCCGTGGACGAGAGCCTCGCCGCCGTGCACGCCGTGATCGCAGCCGTGTGGGACCAGGCGTGCGACGTGGGCGACGACGAGCGGATGCTGTTCGAGACGGCCGTGGTGGAGATCGCCGGCAACGTGGTCGAGCACGGCGTCGCGGTGGGGGAGCGCGCGGGCTACCCCGTGACGTTCACCATGACCGTGATCTGCCAGCACGACCGCATCGTGGCGCTGTTCGAGGACGACGGCCAGCCCGCCGTCGTCGACCTCACGCGCGTCTCCATGCCCGACGACCTCAGCGAGAGCGGGCGCGGGCTGGCGCTCGCGCAGGCGGTCCTCGACGACCTCACCTACGAGCGCACCGACGGGAGCAACCGCTGGCGGCTGGTCAGGCTGCGCGGCTGATGCGCAGCCGGGGGATGCGTGCACGCGGGGGCGGGCGCACGCGGAGACGGATCGGCGGCTGGGCTGCCGCTGCGGTGGCGCTCGCGCTCGCGGTCGTCCCGGCGACCGCGGCGCTCGCCGTGCCCTCCTCGCCGAAGGCGGCAGCGCCGCAGGCCGCAGCGCCCGCAGCACCCGCCGACGAGGTCGACCTCACCCGCGCACCCGCCGTGCCCTGGTTCGGCGGCATCATCGACTGGACCGCCGACGACGCGCAGAGCTACGCCGACCGCCTCGGGGCGACCCCCGCGGTGCTCGGCCAGTCGGTGCGCTACCCGCTCGGATCCGACGACGTCACCTACCTCGACCAGTTCGCGCAGCAGGCCGCGCAGCAGGGATCGCTCCTCCTCCTCACCCTCGAGCCGACGAAGCCGCTCGGCGAGCTGACGGCGGCGGACGCGACCGCGCTCACCGGTCGGCTCGAGGCGCTCCGCGAGCGCTACGACTCCCGCGCGCTCGTGCGGTTCGCGCCCGAGATGAACGGCTCGTGGACCCCGTGGGGCCAGCAGCCGACCGCGTACGTCACCGCCTTCCGCCAGGTCGCGGACGCCGTACACGCCTCCGACGCGGGCGCCGTCACCGTGTGGTCGCCCGCCTACGCGGTCGGCTACCCGTTCGGATCCGCCGACGGCCTCACGGACGCCTCCGGCACCCGCTCCATCGCCGAGCTCGACACCGACGGCAACGGCCGCGTCGACGTGGACGACGACGCGTACCGGCCGTACTACCCGGGCGACGACGCCGTCGACTGGATCGGCCTGTCGGCGTCCCACTTCGGCACCGAGCAGGACTTCACCGTCGGGGAGCCCACGGAGGACTACCTGGGCGGCGAGGTGATCCCGCAGCAGGAGTTCGGCGAGAACGTGGTGCCCGAGGACGGCAAGTTCGCCCGCGAGCTCACCGGGCAGTACGGCTACGCCGACCAGGGCGGCGCGGGGCGGGACTTCGCGGCCGAGTGGATCGAGGGCACCGGCAAGCCGACCGTGATCGAGACCGGCGCGCTCTACGACCCGGCGCGCACCGACGGCGCGAGCGAGCTCGACATCAAGAGCGCGTGGTGGGACCAGGTGCTCTCCGCCGACATCCGGGCCGCGCACCCGGGCATCGGCATGGTCGTCTGGCGCGAGCTCGAGCGGAAGGAGGCGGAGGCCGACGACGCCGTCATCGACTGGCGCGCCACGGGCGAGCCGGCCATCGCGTCCGCCCTGCGCGCGCACCTGGATCCCGCGACCGCGACGCTCGGCCCCGTCACGCAGGTCTTCGACCAGGAGCGCGCCAACGTCGCGACCGCGCAGTACCGCGACCCGGGATCCCCCGAGGACGAGCAGATGGGGTGGATCGTGCTCTGCGCGGTCGTGCTCCTCGCGCTGTTCGTGATCTCCGGCCCCATCGGCCACCTCAAGCCCGGCTGGCGCTACCCGGACGAGAACTCGCCCCGCGACCGCCGCCTCGACCTCTTCCGCGGCTGGACCATCGTCGCCGTGGTCATCACCCACATCGAGGTGGCGAGCCCGTACTCGTACGTGACCATCAACGCGATCGGCGCCATCACGGGCGCCGAGATGTTCGTGCTGCTCTCCGGCCTCGTTCTCGGCATGGTCTACCCGATGGCCGTGAAGAAGTTCGGCGAGATGAAGGCCCTCGTCTCCATCCTCCGGCGCGCGTTCAAGCAGTACATCGTGGCGATCGCCGTGGTCGTCATCGTCTTCGCGCTCTCGTTCGTGCCGTTCCTGGACACGGACGTGATCACCACGTTCACCGACCGCGGCACCGGCGCCGACGGCAAGGTCACCACCGGCCAGGTCTACGACCTCTACCCGAACGGCGCGCGCCTGCTCGACTACCCGCCGCCCTGGTACGCGATCCGCGACCTGCTGCTGCTCCGCATGGGCCCGTGGGTGTTCAACATCATGGGCCTGTTCGTGGTGCTGACCCTGCTCGTGCCCGCGGTCGTGTGGCTGCTCCGCCGCCGCATGTGGTGGGTCGTCCTCATCGTCAGCTGGACCGCGTACGTGCTCAACGCGATGTACGACATCCGCGTGCTGCCGTCGATGTTCGAGGACGTGTTCCCGCTGCTCACCTGGCAGGTCGCGTTCCTCAACGGCATGGTGATCGGCTACTACCGCCGGCAGATCACCCGGGCGCTGACCGGGCGGCTCGGCCGCGTGCTCGTGACGATCCTGCTCGTCGCGTACGTCGGATCGCTCGCCGTGCTCTGGGCCGGCCACACGTACGGCGTGCAGCTGCCGGGCGTGTCCGAGGGCCTCTACTCGTCGCTGTACGAGTCGATGTACCAGCGCACCTTCCTGCAGCCCGGCCGTCTGCTCGACCTCGGGCTGATGCTCGTCGTCGCCTACACGTTCCTCACGCGGGTGTGGAAGCCGGTCGACCGCGCGTTCGGGTGGTTCTACACGCCGCTCGGATCCGCGAGCCTCTACGTCTTCATCGTCCACGTGTTCTTCGTGCTCCTGGTCGGCAGCCTGCCGTTCATCGACAGGTCGAATCCCTGGCAGGGGGTAGCTGTCCACACCCTCGTGCTGGCGGCGATCTGGTTCATGGTCACGCGGAAGGTGCTCTTCAAGGTCATCCCGACCTGATCCGCGTCTCCGAGAGCCGCTCCCTCCCGGGCCAATCCGCGACGATCCCCGTTCCGAAGGGTTCGTGACATCCGGCGAGACAGTGCATCGCGCCCCTATCCAGATGCCAATCACCCGTTTAGCGTTCGAACCACCACGCGCTCGGTATCTGGGATACGGACGCGACGATCAAGGGAGCTCCATCCATGTTCGACAAGAAGTTCATCACCCAGGCCATCCACAAGAGCGCGCAGTCGCCCCTCGACCGTCGCCGCTTCTTCAGCGCAGCGGGCATCGCGGGACTCGGCGTCGGCGCCGCGGCCCTCATCCCCGCGACCGGCGCCCAGGCCGCCGACGCCCAGGCCGAGGCCGACGCCGGACAGGCGACCGACCTCGCGGTCCTCAACTTCGCGCTCAACCTCGAGTACCTCGAGGCCGAGTTCTACCTCCGCGCCTCGACCGGCAACGGCCTCGTGCCGAACGACATCTCCGGCGTCGGCACGCCCGGCGGCGTCACGGGCGGTCGGCAGGTGCAGTTCAAGGACCGCGCCATCCGCGAGTACGCCCGCGAGATCGCCCAGGACGAGAAGGCCCACGTCAAGTTCCTGCGGTCGGCGCTCGGTTCGGCGAAGGTGGCGCGTCCCGCGATCGACCTCGACGCGGCCTTCTCCGCGGCGGCCCAGGCCGCCGGCCTCATCAAGGCGGGCGAGAAGTTCGACGCGTTCGCGAGCGACGAGAACTTCCTGCTCGCGTCGTTCGTGTTCGAGGACGTCGGAGTGACCGCCTACAAGGGCGCCGCCCCGCTCATCACGAACAAGACGTACCTCGAGGCGGCCGCCGGCATCCTCGCGGTCGAGGCGTACCACGCGGGCATCATCCGCACCTCGCTGTTCGCGAAGGGCCTCGCGGCCCCGACCAACGCGATCTCCAACGCGCGCGACTCCCTCGACGGGTCCACGGACCTCGACCAGGGCATCACGATCTCGGGCGGCGCGAACCTCGTGCCGACCGACGCGAACGGCATCGCGTTCAGCCGCACCACGGGTCAGGTCCTCAACATCGTGTACCTGAACAACAAGGCCGTGACGAAGGGCGGGTTCTACCCCAACGGCGTCAACGGCGGCATCAACACCAGCGGCGCGAACTAGCCAGCAGGCGACATGCAGCAGGGGCGCCGCCCACCTCGCGAGGTGGGCGGCGCCCCTGTCGTCATGCGGGCGCCGCGTCGTGCTGCGGTCGGTCAGCGCCGGTTGCGCGGGCTGTCCGGGCTGAGCACCGAGTTGCGGCGCGAGTACGTGAGGTAGATCACGAGGCCGATGACGAGCCACACCGCGAACCGCACCCACGTCTCCCACGGCAGCGATGAGACGAGCCAGAGCGAGAAGCCGATGCCGATGATCGGCACGACGGGCATGAGCGGCAGCCGGAACGCCCGCGGGATCTCCGGCCGCTTGTAGCGCAGCACGATCACGGCCGCGCAGACCACCACGAACGCCAGCAGGATCCCGATGTTCGTCAGCTCCGCCACCACGGTGATGGGCAGGAAGCCCGCGAACAGGGCCGAGCCGATGCCGATGATCCACGTCACGCGCGTGGGCACGTTCCGCTTCCGGTCGGTGACCGCGAACCACTTCGGCAGCAGTCCGTCGCGGCTCATCGAGAACCACACGCGCGACGCCCCGAGCATGAACGTGAGCATCACGGTGACGACGCTGACGATCGCGCCGACCGCCACGACGTTCGCCACGGCGGGCAGTCCGACCGACTCGAACGCCGTCGCGAAGCCGCTCTCCGGGTTGATGTCCGAGTACTTCTGCATGCCCGTGAGCACGATGGTCGCGAGCACGTAGAGCACCATCGCGATCGCGAGCGACAGCAGGATCGCCTTCGGCATGTGCTTGGTCGCGTCCTTCGACTCCTCGGCCGCGGCGCTCATGGCGTCGTAGCCGAACACCGCGAAGAAGACCGTGGCGGCGCCCGTGAAGACCCCGGCCGCGCCGAACGGGAAGTACGGCTGGTAGTTGGCGCCGGTGATCTGCGTGAAGCCGATGACGACGATCACGAGCACGAGCGTCACCTTGAGGCCCACGAGGTAGAGCTCGAACCGGCCGACGCTCTTCATGCCGCGGGTGAGGACGAACGCGGTGCCGAGGCAGAGGATCACGGCGAACAGGTCGACCACGTGGCCGTCGCCCGTGCCGGCCGCGCCGAGCATCCACGCGGGCAGGTCGACGCCGAACTGGTCGAGGAGGAAGCCCGCGTACCCGGAGACGCCGATGGCGACCACGCCGACGATGGCGGTGTACTCCAGCAGCAGGTCCCAGCCGATGAACCAGCCGACGATCTCGCCGAGGGCCGCGTAGCCGTAGGTGTACGCGGATCCGGCCTTGGGGATCATGCCCGCGAACTCCGCGTAGGAGAGGGCGGCCGCGGCGCTCGCGATGCCGGCGATGAGGAACGAGATGAGGACGGCGGGTCCGGCGGTCTGGTTGGCGACGGTGCCCGCGAGCGTGAAGATGCCGGTGCCGATGATGCCGCCCACGCCGATCGCGGTGAGCTGCCACAGGCCGAGCGAGCGGGTGAGGCCGCCCTCCTCCGTCGCCGCGCCGGGCTCCGCCTCGATCGTCTCCACGGGCTTCCGCCTCGTGAGCGCCGCCCAGAGGGATGTGCTCGATGTGCTCATGCAGGACTCCTGCCGTCGGGGCCGCGCGGGCCGGGTCGAGGCCGCCGGAGCCGGCGACGCCCCCAGTGTGGCCTCGGCCGACGATCCGCACCAGACGCGGCGTGGCAGGGGGACAGGCGCGGGGGACCGCGGCTACAGGCGCTGCAGCGAGGGCTCGACGACGCGGATCCAGAGCCACACGGCGACGCTCACCGCGGCGAACGCGCCGGCGACGACGAGGGCCGTGATCCAGACCTCGGTCGGCACGCCGCTCGCGGTCGTCGCCACCGCGGCGAAGGCCAGCGTGAGGACGGCGACGCTCACGACAGCCCAGAGCGGCAGGGAGCGCAGCAGGAGGGAGCGTCCGAGCACGAGGGAGACCGGCGCGAGCGCGAGCGCCGCGGAGCTGAGGGAGGCGAGGGTCACGACGCTGAGCAGCTCGTTCGCGAGCTGGGGCCACATCGTCCCGTCGGCGGGGACGAAGCCGTAGAGGATCCAGGCCACGAGGCCCAGCGCCGCGAGCGACCCCGACTGCACGAGCGCGAGCCGGGCACGGGACCGGTCGTCGCGGTCGTCGGCCACGAGGCCGAGGATCTGGCCGATGACGATGGGCGGGGCGAGCCCGACGGCGCGCGACACGAGGACGGCGGTCGCCGACAGGACGAGGAGGGCGGGGACGGCGCGCACGCGGGCGGGGCCGGCGCCGACGCGACCGGCCACGGAGGCGACCGCGACCACGCCGACGCCGTTGACGACGGCGAGGCCCACCAGCGCGGCGAGGAAGAGGCGGACGGCGTTGGGGTCGGATCCCACGGGCAGCGACAGCGCGGCCAGCGCCGCTGCCAGGGCGAGGGCTGCGGCGGCGGCACCCCAGCGGCCGGCGCGTCCCGGCTCGCGAGCGGGACGGGCCCCGAGCAGCGTCGGCTCGGGCTCGCGGCGGGCCGGTACGGGGATCGGCGCGGAGTCGAGCCGGCCGTGCACGATGCGCATCTGCCCCGTGGTCGCGGTCGAGTCGCTGAACGCGGCGGCCGCCGACCGGGTCGTGAGGGCGGCGGCGTCGCCGCGCGCGATGATCCGCAGCGGCGTCACGTCCTCGGCCGCGCGGTGCCGGCCGCCGAAGCGCGCGACGAGCGCGCCGCGGAGGAGGAGGGCCGGGAGGGTCACGAGGAGCACGGCGCCGAGCGCGAGGAGGAGCGGGAGGAGGCCGCGGCCGTCGGTGAACGCGGCGGGCAGCGGCTGGAGGGAGGTGCCGAAGCGAGTGGGCGCGTTCCAGGTGCCGGGTGCGGCCGCCGCGGGCGCGGATCCGGGA